>JAUWJE010000279.1 GCA_030607835.1 Candidatus Fermentibacterota bacterium
AACAAACTCGGGAAACACGGTAATAACAGTGTTTGAATTCCCTTCTTCCAACTTGGAACCTGAGGTGGCTGCCGTTATCTGTATCGATGGATTCCCCAGGGATATTATTGCACCCTCATTTGGTGAATACCTGATGGTTCTTACATCGGAATAACCTGAAGACTAGGGAGCTGTTTCTTCCGCTGTCCATTCTATGGCGTACTCAAGCACAGGATCATGCCCTGCAAGGAAATCAGCAGGGATTGTCTGAACGTAAATGTCAGCCAGTATGCCGTTACCCTCTATTGATACTGTATCAGCGGTAAATACTCTGGCGAAGGGGCATGTAATGCTCCAGTCATCCCACAGAGGCCAGTATCTCTGACTGAAATACCCCGGAGTGTTCCCTCCTCCACCGGTCGTATCACCGATGATGGTTATATGAGACATCTGACCCATGACCGACGCGAAAGCTTCCGCTGCTCCGAAATTCTGTTCCCCGGCAAGGAGTACGATCGGTTTCGTGTAGGCCCATGACCGTGGAGATATATCATGAATGGAGAGCTGTGAAAGATCGGAATGTTCAGGACCCGTTCTGTGCTGAGTGAGGAATGTTGTTCTGGACTGATCAGCGAATGCACTGGGGATCTGTTCCGCGGGAACAAGTGACACATCATCACTCATCCTGATATCAATTATCATCCCCGGCGCGTCAAGATGATTTCTCAGTTCATCACAGAAGCCCTGGAATGTGAAGAAATAGTCAAAGTGCTTTATTGCAAAGTAGGGGATTGAATCGATAACGCAGTGGCCCCACATGACACCCCCTGAAGAATCCCACTGGAATTCCCATGGTTCCAGCAGTTCCATCAGTACGGAATCAACGTAATTAACTTCTATATCAGGTGAGTATGTGGGAAGGATTTCAGAAGGATAACTCTGGAAATATAACCAGGCATTCTTGTCATCAAGCTTCCTCACCATTTCAATTAACAGTTCCTTCAGTTCGTCATAGGAATCCACATCCTCAACCAGCCGACTGTACTCATCATGAACGGCATCCCAGTCAACATCCTTTTCGTCGAATGCTATATATTTCTGATCGTAGAGTTCCCAGACCAGGTCAATATATGACTGATAATCGTTGATCTCCGGATGGGTTGGAGGATCATCGATGCAGGAGGAAAGTATCAGAGATACCGCAGCCGCAAAAACTGCTATACCAGTCTTCATCCTGTATCCACTTCGTTTCAAGTACATAAATCTCACCATTTAAAAGTCTCCGGATAACTGTATTCCATCTTCTGCATTGCTTGAGGGATGCTCCAGAATCTCCCGTACAGACGCAATTTAATTCAAGTGACAATACCGAGAGCATTCCTTTCATGTCAAGCATAATAAGGGCTGAGGAAGATCAGAACGGCATACCAGCACATATATCCCTTGCAGCCTGACAACCAGCTTTTCCAGAGGCATGCGGTGCCCGGGAGATCCCGGAAGGCCAATCACTCATCCCGACTCACCTTCGCTGAAAGCCTGAAAGCAGCCGGGGATTCTGATTTGACAATGCCTGATCGATGCTAATAATATCCCCAGTTAAGAATACAGTGAAACATGAGATGCTGAAGAGATAGGGAATGAATCCTAAAAGAGTGCTCGGCAAGTATCTGCAAAGATCACACCGTTTTCCTTGGGTAAGACTCCGAGGCAGAAGGAACCTGATAATCAGAATGGACACAACGAACAGGTGCAACCTTCGGTGTTCGATGTGTTCCATGCGACTGGCGGATAAAGACCCTGACCGGAAGTGGCACGATATAGATCCTGATCTATTTGACAGAATAGCTTCCGAGCTGTTCCCTGTAGCCTCTGTCGTTGGGCTTTCATGCGGAGCGGAGCCGTTCGTCAATCCGGAGTTCGGTAGCTATCTTGACCGGCTCTACCGCGCTGATGTACCTGTCAGAGAGGTTGTGACTAACGGTATCCTTCTTTCTCCTGCGAATATTGGTGTTCTTCTCGAATCCCCCCCCACATCACTGTTCGTATCAATAGACGGAGCCGCTCCTTCAACCCATGCCAGGATAAGAGACGGCGCGGACCTGGATCTTATCACCAGCAATATGAGGGAACTGATCTCCGAAAGGGACAGAAGAGGAATGAAGTTCCCGATGCTCTCATTCAGTGTGACACTGCAGAGAGGAAATTTACATGAACTGCCGGATATCCTGAAACTCGCATCCAGAGTGGGAGCTGTATCCGTGGGCGTTGTTCCACTGGTTCCGTACTCTGGACTGGACTTGACCGGGGAAACGATCAATCCTGATTCACCGGAGGTTTCCATGCAGATTAGGACGGCCACGGATATCGCATCCGAGCTGGGGCTTTCCTTCAATGCTCCTTCTGCACCTGCTCCGGAGAAGCTGTCTTCATGCCCCTATCTCAGTAACTGGGTATACATAGACCCTGACGGCAAGATAAACCACTGCCCGCACTGGAATACTGCCGACCCCCTTGGCGACATGTCCTGAGACAGTTTCTACGAGATATGGAACCGCCATGCATACCCGGCGCTTCGGGACAGGAT
>JAUWJE010000231.1 GCA_030607835.1 Candidatus Fermentibacterota bacterium
CATTTCCCGCTCCTTTCCATTGTTCTTTTATATCAGTTAGATACCTGACGTTTAGGATCACTTGCCGGTATGAAGCGTTAGCGGAATACCAGTCAAGTTAACATTTTCAATTCGCAATCCATAATATAAGTGACCAAATTCGATTCCATCAAATTCTGCTACTCGTGGCATATATCCCCATTTTTCGAAACCAAATTTCTCCAACAGCCTTATGCTGCCCTGATTGCTGTCAAGAAGTATTGCAAACAAAGTCTTGATCTCGAGTGAAGGACACATGCCAATGGCGTGATGTAATAGCTTTGAAGCTATCCCCTGTCGATGATGGTCAAAGTGGATAAAGTAGCTCACTTCAGCCGTATATCGAAGCGCCATACGACCGGGACGATATGCGCTGATGGTCAGGTATCCAACGATAAGGTTATCTTCGAACGCGACCAGGATGGGATATTTATCAGGAGTATGGTCTTCAAACCATTTCTCACGATCCTCGGTAGAAACAGGGGTAACGTCTGCTGTCTTCTTGCCGGCAGCTATAGCCTGATTGTAAATATCGACTATCATTTTGATATCTTCGAATGTGGCAGTTCGTATATTCATTCTCTCTTACTAACAATGATTGTACAGATATCCGTTAATTCAATTTACTTCTATAATACATATAGACTAATAGTTGCAGTATTGCATCGTCAACGCGAGCTATTTGACTCAGGTGATAATCTTATATATTTAATAGGAAATCCCATACATGTTTGGAGGAATGATATGGTAAAATCTGTGCTGATTGCATGCACACTCATGTTTTTCATTCTGCCTCTTCAGGCAGAGCATGTCTTCATCTGGAATTACGACGATGAAGATATTTTCTACTGTGACGAATTCAGCGGAGAAGTCGACTGCTCCTACTGGATTGAGCAGACACTTGCTTTCAACGGTCACACTTTCGAAACGGATACTCTTCTTCCTTCCGATCTTTCAGCCTACGATGTCGTGGCTGTGACAACCGGTTGGTACCGGTGTTGAGGCGACAACGCAACAATTGGTCAGGCTGACCAAGATATTCTCATTGCTTATCTTAACGATGGACACGGTCTCTATATCGAGGGCGCTGATCTGGGATACAGCAATAGTTCTTCCCCCCTCTACGGTATGCTGGGCTGCAGCTACGACGGGGACGGCGAGTCATCCGGGAATGTCGAGTACATTACAGGCATTTCAGGAACCATAGTTGATGGACTCTCCCTGGATTACATTTACGATACAGGACCGGACAGCTACGTTGACATTATTTCAGCTACCGATGGTGTTCTCCTGTTCGAATCACAGGATTCGAATGGCAGAGTTGTGTGCTACGATGGTCCATCGGATAATTACAGGACCATCCATTCATCTGTGATATTCGGGGCTCTGAGAGACGGAACCAACACCAAGAATGAACTTATGGACATCTACATGGACTACCTTACAGAAGGGACTACCGGAATTGAAGGCTCTGTTCCGATAGACAGTCCTGTGCTGTCTATTCAGAACCCCTGCTGGGGTTCAGTGAACATTCATCTTTCTCTTCCTTCTCCGAGGAATGTGAGTATTACCCTCTACGACACGGCAGGGCATCTTGTCGGTGAAATAAAGGAGGGCTACCTTACAGAAGGTTCACACAGCATTACGTGGAGCAGAACGGGGAACAGACCACTGGAGACGGGCGCATACCTTCTTCTCCTTCAAGCGGAAGATCATACGCTTACCCGTAAGGTTCTTATTTTCTGATAAATTAGAATGCAAGACAGGAAAGGGGGCTTTTGAGCCCCCTTTTCTTATTCCTTATTCAACCGCCAGCAGGCTGTCTATTACTTCAGTAAGTTTTAAGCCGAGTTCAGAGCTGGCTCCAACTTCAGCGAAAGCGATATTTCCCTCCTGATCGATAACATAGAGGGTTGGGATTCCTGATACTTTGTACTCTTCAGCGACAGCGTCACCCTCGAGAAGAAGACCGTATGTGTAGGCATTCTCCAGCATGAAAGCCACAGGATCACCGGATTCCCACACATTAACCCCAAAAATCATTACAGGCTGATCGGCATATTTCTCGTGAAGGGATTGAATATCCGGCATCACAACCAGGCATGGACCGCACCAGGTTGCCCAGAAATCAATAACCACAACATTCCCTCTTAACTCCTCAAGTGAAACCATATTGCCATCGCTGTCGGAGAGGTTCCATTCAGGGGCTGGTGTTCCGTTCAGAAGGAAAGCACTGTAATTCTCTACTTCAATTCCTGCAGGTGGGACAAGAATGAACATGGAATCGGGAAGATCCGGAGCTATCTCAAGGTTATAGACTTCAAGCACAATAGAAGCCGGGCTTCCATCCTGACCGGATGTTAACCTCTCAACACGCCTTGGAAGATGATCAGCAACACTCAGAGACCATTTTGCCTGCTGTCCACCTGCATATGTAACCAGATACGTATTACAGGCTTCAGCACCAACAGAGTCCACACCTTCAAATACTACGGATTGTGACGCAATTTCATCGGCGAATGGGTCGCTGAGGAAGTACTCGTTCATTATGGCATATCTTACCGGTCGAAGCAGATCTCCCCCGCCCTCTTCAAGAGAACCCTTCTGGAAAACACCCTCCAGTTTATCATGGGAATACGCTGAATCAGCTCCTGATACGAGCGCAATGAACAGGTCAATGTCATCTTCGATTTCCGGTGTAGTGTCCTGTCCGATTTCAGCGAAAAGGAGTACTTCTTCTTCTCCTGGAGATCTTCCAGAGATACTGCCAACCATTGCCGGACCTTCTGAATAGGCACCGGTTCCGTACACTCTGAAAGTGTAAGAACAAGCTTCAAGTGCTTCTGAGGCGCTGTCAGCAAGGATGAAATCCTGATTTATCTGTGGCTGGGTAGCCACTGTATCGATGTCTTGAGCCTGTTCAGTATCAGCTTCTCCGCAGGAGCCGACGGTCAGCAGCAAAGACATAACCAAAACGAGCATTGCAGTTATTTTCCAGAGTGACATTCTCTCTCCTTCACATTTCATTCCCGTAAGGAACCCAGAAAGATGTGTAATCATCAACAAAGTCTTTGGGCACAAATTCCCCGGTTTTCGGGATCTGATGGTAATCACCGGAATAATCACGATTCTGAATCATCTGAAGCGCTTCCATGAGGCGATCAACATCTTCCATGTTACTGTAGCAACCGAAACTCATTCTGACCATCCCCGGCATATCGGATTTATCTCCCTTAAGGAATTGATCCCGCCCGGTCATCATCTCTCTCTCACTGAGGTTGAGAAGTTTTACCACATAGGGATGAGCGCAGAAACAACCGTTTCTCACACCAACTCCGGCTTCGTATCCGGCAACTGCAGCGAGAAGCGCATGATCAGTACCCTCCAGGTTGAAAGGTATAACACCCACTTTTTCATGCGCCTTTGCGGGATCAGTCTCTCCATAGACATGTATACATGGCATATCACCAAGCTTCTGCAGCCAGAAAGCGGTCAGTTTTCTTTCATGCTACGCGATTACATACAATCCCTTTGTCATCAGAGTTTTCGC
>JAUWJE010000299.1 GCA_030607835.1 Candidatus Fermentibacterota bacterium
ATGCCAGTATCGAGAGCACAAAGGAAGCTATCCGCAAAGGCGCGCATGATTATCTGCCCAAACCGTTTACTACCGGAGCTCTGATGAACGCAGTCAACAATGCTCTGAGATCCTCGACAATGCGCAGTCAATACAAGGATCTTTATCAGATTGTATACCAGAGTCGATGCATGGAACAGATTATGGACATGGTCACGCGCGTGGGCAGATCGGAGAGCGCAATCCTCATCACGGGAGAAAGTGGCACAGGAAAGGAACTTATAGCAAGGGCAATTCACCGCAATTCAAGACGCTCATAACAGCAGTTCGTCTCAGTGAATTCGGGCGCAATTCCAGAGGGACTTCTGGAGAGTGAGCTGTTCGGGCATGTGAAAGGTGCGTTTACTGGTGCGATAACAACTTCTCACGGTAGATTCCATGTAGCGGACGGAGGATCTCTTTTCCTTGATGAAGTTGGCAATATGAGTCTGGCTATGCAGGTTAAGCTCCTCAGGGTGCTTCAGGATGGTGAGTTCTCACCGGTAGGAAGCTCTGATATTATGAAAACAGATGTCAGACTGATTACCGCGACGAATATGAACCTTGAACAGGCCATCAGCAGCAAAAGATTCAGAGAAGACCTCTATTACAGGTTGAATGTGATTGAGATCCACATCCCTCCGCTCAGACAGAGAACGGATGATATTCTACCGCTTTCGGAGTTTTTCCTTTCGAGACTTTCAGATTCGGAGCATTCAAAAAAACTCACTATTTCCTCAACCGCTGTTTCAGTACTTCTGTCCTACCATTGGCCAGGCAATGTGCGTGAGCTGGAAAACATCATGGAGCGAGCGTCAGTTCTGTGCGATAGTGATGAGATAGATCTGGATGATCTTCCGGACAGAATGCTTCTCTCGAAGGGAGATTTCCCCGATCTGACTCCGACAGCAGAGCTTGTGAATCTTGACTCACTGTTGAGCAGCATCGAAAAGCACTATATCAGTAGTGCGCTGAAGAAGTGCGGTGGAAATAAAACAAGTACGGCAAACATGCTCGGCCTTAAGCGAACTACTCTTCTTGCAAGGATGAAGCATTACAACATTCAAAGGGATAAAGGCAATTATCAGGATGAGTGAAAATACCAGAATTCTTATTGTCGATGATGATATTTCTATCAGAACTCTTTGCAGAGAAGTCCTTGAATTGCAGGACTTTGAAATAGACGAGGCGGAAAACGGCAGTGTAGCGCTGGAAGCAATGCAGACTACCTCTTTCAGCCTTGTACTCAGTGATATCATGATGCCTGATATGGGCGGGTTGGAACTGGCTTCTGAAATCAGGGTAAGATACCCCGACACCCTGGTTATTCTGATTACCGGTCACGGATCAATTGACCTTGCAAAAGATGCTATACAGAGGGGCGCTTTTGACTTCATAACCAAACCTTTCACGATGGTGGAACTGAGTCAGACTGTGGGAAGAGCCTTTGAGTTCAGGAAAAAACAGTTGTCGGTTCTTCCCTCTCCCGAACTTAAGGATCTTTACAATCTTACGGTGAATATCAATATCTCGAAACATTCTCGTCAGGCATTTCTGGAGACTCTTGTTCAAGCTCTGAGTCACACATTCAGAGGAGACTCCGCCAGAATATATCTGTCGGAATCTCCTGGCGAGAACAATGTTGTCAAAATCTGTGAATATGGATATGAAGGTCTTCTCAATGACGATGAATGGGAATCTTTCAGCCGGAAAGCCCTTGAAGTTGAAGGAGGTTTTCTTGCAGGGGAATACACTGATATTCCCCTTCCGGAGAACTCTTCGATATCATCTCTGATGGCTGCCGCAATTCCCAATCCTGAAGGTAACCTTGGAGTCTGCATGGTTACCAGA
>JAUWJE010000246.1 GCA_030607835.1 Candidatus Fermentibacterota bacterium
GGGGCCGGGCCTAACATCTAAACATTTGTTACCAGTGTATCAACTAAAATGTTTAGATGTTAGGCCCGGCCCCTTTTATACAATGTGCGGTGAAGGCGCCAGATATCTCTCAACGCTCTTGGGATTCTTCTTGTCAGCGGTAGCGGCGTAGCGCGGATCTCTCTCAGGTGAATGGGTATTTCATGGATACTTACTCCGGCGCGTTGCGCTCTGATTACGAATTCAGTTGGAAACATGTCCAGTTCAAATCCGCACCGGGCTGGAATATCCTCAATGGCTTCTCTCCAGATAACCTTTGGACCATGAGTATCCGTTCCATTGTATCCGAGCAACATTCTGAGAAGAAATGTAAGTGTGAGAGTCGCAGCCTTTCTAACAAAGGGGCGTTTATCAGCCTTCCCCGCAAGAACCTTGGAGCCCTGTACAAAATCAACATTTCCGGATCCAAGCAGCTTCAGGCCTCGAATCCAGAAATCAAGATCCAGCACATCCAGATCATCTATTATGAGAATTTCCCCTTCAGCCTTAAGAAGGCCTGTTTTCATGGCAAGTCCGTAATTCGGATCAGGGAGGGAAACTGAGCGCAGGGATGGATACTTTTCGGTGAGATTATGAAGCAGGTTTAACGTGTTGTCCGTAGACCCATTCTCGATCACTGATATTTGAAATCCGGATGGGAGTATTTCCAGAATCGGGACAAGCTGGCTTTCCAGAATTCCTTCCTCATTAAAGACGGGAATGATGATTTCCACTTTTGAAGCGCTCTCCGGACATGCATTCAGGAGAGACTCTGTATCCTGGTTTGAATTTATCATGCTACTTCTTTTCTTTTGCGTCCCACTCTGGCAGCGAGCAGACTCAGTTCAAACAGGATATATAGAGGAAGGGTCAGCATTATCTGAGTCAGCGGATCCGGAGGAGTCAGCAGAGCAGCTATTATAAGAAGTCCTACGATTATATGTCTCCTGAATTTTGCCAGAGAATGTGGAGTTACAACTCCCATCCTTACCAGTATAAGTATCAGGACGGGAAGCTGAAATGCGATGCCGAAAAGCAGAATGAACCTGCCGAGGAAACTGATATAATTCGCAAGGCTCCAATCTCCCGTGATGTTTCCGGTTTCAAAACTGTGAAATACACCAAGCACCGGTTTAAGCATAAGGAACCAGGCAAATGCCGCTCCTGCAAGAAAAAGGAGGACCGAGGCAATTGCTGCCCAGATGGCCGTCTTCCTCTCCTTTCTGTACAATCCGGGAGAAACGAATCTCCAGAATTGATAGAATATTATGGGTGAAGAGACAATAATACCTGCGGTAAGCGAAAGATTGAGGTGAGCCGAGAAAGCCTCCGCCGGAGCAAGAGTCTGGAGACTTTCAGGACCATGGCTGAGCACCAGTGTCATCAGTTGTCTGCTGAACAGGAAGAATACTATCACAGAACCTGCAAGCACTCCAAGGACAATGAATATCCTCTTCCTCATCTCTTCAAGGTGCTCCCAGAAACTACCCTCGGTGATTTTTTTCAATTTGGATTTACGCTCTCAGACAGCTTAGTGCTTCTGGAAGAATTTCCTCTTCCTGATCAGTTGTCATTGGGGTTAGCCTGCAGTCACCCCAGTCAAAGGGGAGAGCCCATATCCGTCCGCTTCTTCGGGATTTCTTATCATGCTGAAGCAGTCTGGTAAGCACTTCAGAAGAAGGTATCCCCTCTATTTCTGTTGGCAGGTCGCTGATTTCCAGGAAGTGCTTGATCTCATCCGGAAGATTACTGTTTCCACCGAATCTGACAGCAATAGCAGCTTCAGCAATCATGCCCAGGCCAACCGCTTCCCCATGAGACAATCTGAATTCACTTGCGCTCTCAAGAACATGTCCGACTGTATGTCCAAGGTTCAGAAGCATTCTGGATCCATTCTCAAGCAAGTCTTCGGAAACGATATCACCTTTTACGATCAGACATCTCTCTATCATCTCAAGAATCTGATCTGATGAGTATTTCGTTTCACACACTTCCTGAATAATGGTCTTGATTCCAGGATCACCTATGAGTGCGGTCTTCAATGCTTCTGCAATACCGTTCCGGAATTCCCGCCCGGGTAGCGTTTCAAGATATTCGGGTGCTATCACAATCATCTCTGCGGGATGAAAAGTACCAACCTGGTTCTTTACTCCGGCAAGGTTCACTCCGGTTTTTCCACCAAGACATGCGTCCACCATCGACAGAAGTGTGGTGGGAACGAGCATGAGTCTCAAACCTCTGAGGTAGGTAGATGCTGCCATTGCACCGATATCACATGTCAATCCGCCTCCTATAACAATTACAGGAGTATCTCTCCGGACTCCAGCTCCGGCCATGCTTTCCCAGATCTGATCAAGTGTGAATGTATTTTTCAGTTCCTCTGCGGCATCCATCAGATAATGACCGGAGGATGTTGAATAAAGAGACTGTAGCTGATGATTCCACAGTCTTCCAACTTCTGAATCAACAATAAGAAAGGGATTCTTCCATTCGTCCGTCAATTCCCTTATCCAGTTCAATCCATCAGCTTTTGGACTTGCACTTGGATATGTGCGAATGACTGAAACGGGATCATTGATATGCCATCTCTGCAGCTTAAGATCTTTCATATGACTCATGGCCCCCATACAAACCAGATGAACGCTGCTCCCGCGATTGTTGCGGCAAGTGTGAAAGGCAACCCTATTTTAACAAAATCCATGAAGGATACTTTGAACCCGTTCTTTCTCAGAACTGATACGGATACGATGTTCGCCGCAGCGCCAACCGGTGAAATATTACCACCAAGACAAGCTCCTATGAGCAAGCCGAATGTAAGATAATAGTGACTCTGACCAAGGTTACCCATAGTCTGTGCAATTGCATGTGTTACCGGAATCATAGCTGTAACATATGGAACATTATCGATAAAAGCGCTGAATACGACAGCGCTTGTCACTACTAACAGGAAAGCCAGCAGAGGGTTGTTGCCCGATACACCTGCCAGGAACACACCAATTTTTTCCATGACTCCCAGTTGCTCCAGAGCTCCAACCATGAAGAAGATCCCTGCCAGCAGAAAGAGTGTGTCCCAGTCAAAACCTTTCAGGATTGCTCTTGTAGATCGATTGCAATACTTTTCTCCACATGTGTTTCGAGGATATTTTATTCTGTAAACGGAATGCCAGATAACAGCAAC
>JAUWJE010000187.1 GCA_030607835.1 Candidatus Fermentibacterota bacterium
CAACTGGCAGAGCATCCGCTCCTGCCACCAGTTCAGCATATGTTTGATTCAAACCATAAAGCCACTTACCGAAGGATTTAATCTTCGGTTGATCATTTTCGTACCAGCTAAGTGTAACACCTATAACAGGTTTTCTCATCCTGTGATCTCCGTCATTCGGGCCACGGCAGCATATGCTTTTTCTCTGACTTCCGGATCCAGATGAACTGCAGGTTCAAGATTGATTAGTGAATCAAGTATTTTCTGGAGTGTAATAACCTTCATATTCGGACAGTATATCCTGCCTGCTGCGATGAACTCCCTGTCAGGGAAAAGGGTTTTCAGCCTGTAGACCATCCCCTCTTCCGTTCCTATAATGAACCTGGTCGCTTGAGAATTGCTGACATGCCGAACCATCCCGCCTGTTCCAAGTACTGCGTCGGCAAGCTCCCAGATCTCAGGTGATGTTTCCGGATGGACCAGCAGTTCGGCATCAGGCCATTCTTCAATATGCCTTTTAATATCCTGAATATCAGCGACCGCATGGGTTCTGCAGGCGCCATTCCAGATATGAATCTTTTTATCCGATTTACGGGATATGAACGTTCCGAGATTCCTGTCGGGAGCAAAGATCACGCTGTCAGACGGTGCACTTTCAACTACTTCAAGCGCGTTTGCAGATGTACAGCAGGCGTAACTTTCAGCCTTCACATCAGCCGAAGAGTTGACATAGAGTACGGTAAGGGAATCCGGAAACATGGCCTGCATTGATCGAAGCGTGGGAACGTCTATGCAGTCAGCAAGCGGGCATCCTGCTATCGGTTCAGGAAGCAGTATAGTCTTATCAGGAGAAAGGATATGAGCAGTTTCAGCCATGAATCTGACTCCACAGAAAACAATGACTGAAACATCGGTGGACGCAGCTATCCTGCTCAGCTGAAGAGAATCACCTACATGATCCGCTATATCCTGTATCTCCGGAGGCTGATAGCAGTGCGCAAGGATTACTGCATCCTTTTCGCTTTTCAGTCTGTAGATTTCCCGAATGACAGATTCTTCCATTAGCGCTTCCGTTCCAGTCGTTCTGCAGTAGTGATAATTCCTCCACCAATAACAGCAGTGTCGAGATATACAGCACACACCTGCCCCGGCGCAACAGCTTCTTCCGGTTCTTTGAATCTCACATGCATGGAATCTTTCATAATTTCGAGATCAGCAGCTACAGGTCTTCTTCGATATCTGGTCTGAACCTGTATTTCATTACAGGACTCGGATGGTTTTCTGAACCAGTTCATGCTTCCAACAGTACAACCTGATGAAAGAATATCCTGTCGATCACCAACGGTGACAGTGTCTGAAACAGGATCAATTGAAACCACATACATCCTTCGGCCAAAACCGCCGAAGCCCTTTCTCTGCCCGATAGTATAGTTCTCAATACCCTGATGTGTTCCTATAACCTCTTCGCATGTGTTGAGAATCTTACCAGATCTTCCACTGTCAGCCAGCAGCTCGAAGCATAGATCCATACTTTCATCTTTTCTGAAGGGCAGTCCTCTGACAATAGCTTCTGATCGAACCTGTGTTTTATCCATATCACAAAGCGGAAATACGCATCTGGAGATTATTCCGATGTCAACCATCGAAAGGAAATAACTCTGGTCCTTCGAATTGTCCCTTCCTCGCCTGACATAACTGCCCTGTTTTCCAGCATAGTGACCAGTGATCAGCACTTCGTCCTGTTCAAGGATTTCGTAGAGCATCCTAAGCTTGATTCTGGCATTGCATCTGACACAGGGATTGGGTGTCAGTCCTTTCGCAAGCATGTCCTGCGACCACTCAATCACATCGGTCTTGAATCGCTCCGACGCATCCAGCCTTACAAGTTCCACATCAAGAAAATCAGCCACTTCTGCCGCATAAGCAGGAATACCGCTTCCGTTTGTATCAACATACCCCGCTCTGACATCTCTGTACCGCCCGATTGCGAGGCTCAGGGCAAAGGATGAATCGACTCCACCGGACAGAGCAACTAAAGCACTGGAGTTGAGATTCACAGGGAAATCACGCACCGAATTTTGCCAGTTTCCCGGCTGAAGCCAGAAGAAGCGGGATGAGTTCCATTGCTCTGAATAAACCCAAGGCCCCTGAATGCGCTTCTCTTTCTGAAAAACCTTTACTGTACCCGACTCTCTGAGGACCACCGTTGATAAGCACCGGAACAGGATGCCAGCTGTGCAGTTTCATGGAACATGGAGTGCTGTGATCACCAGTAACGCAGACAACATCAAAGCCCAGTTTTAAGAAGGATGGGAAGTGTCTGTCAAATTCTTCGATTGCCTTAATCTTTGCCGCTACATTCCCATCTTCTCCGGCGCTGTCCGCTGGTTTGTGATGGAGGAAAATGAAATCATTTCCACTTTCAAGCGCGTTCTTAACAGCTCTGGCCTGACCATCCAGATCCTCGGGTTCGCATTTGAGAACATCCATACCTACGAGTCTTGCGACACCTTTGTACATCGGATAAAGCGCCGCGACTGCGGGAGTAAGTCTGAATCGGTCTCTCATGGATGGGAATTGTTCATATAGGGAGAAACCACGCAGAAGAATGAAATTGGCCGGATGTCTGTCATGCAGAATTTTTCCGGCTTCCATGATGAAATCCTTTACAACCCGTGCCGACTTTCCTGAACCCGTAATACTGAGAGGCTTCTCCCCTGTGAGCCCTGGATCAGTATCCACAATATTATCATCGAGACCTTCTCCCCGGAAAACTACACATGCCCTGTGCTGTTTAACGGGACAAACGAAAGTCTCAACACCATCGATCTCAATATCTGATAGAAGTCTGACAAGTTCAGTACACTTATCAGTGGATATTCTTCCTGCTCTTCTGTCGGTTATTACGCCATTGTCGTCTACAGTACAGAAGTTGATCCTAGCTGCAAGATCTCCATATTCCAGGTTAAATTCCATTCCAAGCGCTGCCAGGACTCCCCGGCCTACTTCGAAAGCAACGGGATCGGATCCGAAAAGAGCAAGGTGCGCCGGACCACTTCCGGGTGTGATCCCGGTGGACACAGGAATATGCATACCGAGCGAGCTCTCGGGCACAAGTCTGTCAAGTTCTGGAGTTTCCGCTGCCTCAAGAGGTGTCCTGCCGCCAAGCTCTTCGATTGAAACATCGCCAATACCGTCAATGACTGCGAGCAGTATCTTCGAATCCGTCTTGCGAGCAAGATCTTCTGTCAATCCTCTGTACATAATGCGCCTCAACTCTCAGGATTTGAACGAAATTCCTTCTTGAGATGTTATAACCCCGGCCATGAATGGTAACTCTCCTGATTTCCGAAGGATCTCCAGAATTCTATCTGAATCTGTTTTCTCGACAACAATCAGCATCCCTGCACCCATATTGAAGGCTTTGCGCATTTCAGCTCTATCTATATTTCCACACTCCTGGATGATATTAAAAATCCCTGGCATCTCCCATGTATCATCTATCAGTGCGCCGCATCCTTCAGGGAGGATTCTCGAGAGATTTCCGGGTATTCCTCCGCCTGTAATATGTGCGATTCCCTGTATCAGACGCTTCTCCAGCAGGGGCTTTATCACGTTCAAATAGCTTTTATGAACGGCAAGAAGAGATTCCCCGAGTGTGGCTCCTTTAAGCAGTGGGGGTTTATCTTCAGGAGACATTTCTGCAATCTCGAACAGAGCCTTCCTGGCAAGAGAATAGCCGTTTGTATGCAGACCGTTTGATGGAAGACCAATAATGATCATATCGGGGCGAATGGTCGAACCATCGATAATCATGTTTTTGTCCACAAGTCCGATAATTGTCCCTGCCACATCATAATCACCATCACTGTAGAATCCGGGCATTTCAGCGGTTTCACCACCGAGAAGCGCACATCCGTTCTCTCTGCATGCGACAGCAAGCCCGGAAACGATGGAAGCAATCACCGAAGCTTCCAGTTTTCCGCATGCGATGTAATCCATGAAGAAGAGAGGTCTGGCTCCCTGAACCAGAATATCGTTGACACAGTGATTGACCAGATCCTGACCCACGGTGTTAAACTTGCCTGTCATGGAGGCGACTTTCAGTTTTGTGCCGACGCCATCGGTACTTGCAACAAGTACAGGATTCTCAGTATCGGGGAAATCAGCCTGAAAAAGCCCACCGAAGTGACCAAGGTCGGAAAGCACTTCTTTAGTGAATGTTTTTCTGACATTCTCCTTCATCAGGGCAACAGCCTTTTCACCCTCCTCAATATCTACACCACTGTCGCGGTAATCGATCTGAGTCATAATGTCCATGCTCCAAGCTGGTTTGTAGATAAGTAATAGTTCATTCTCGAATCAATCTCATC
>JAUWJE010000266.1 GCA_030607835.1 Candidatus Fermentibacterota bacterium
CGAACTGTTTTCGTTCAGAAGCATATTTTGCCGCTTCATCAAGTGCTCCCTGAGCAATTCCAACTGCTTGTGAGGCTACACCTGGGCGTGACCTGTTGAGTGTTTTCATGGCCACTATGAAACCATAGCCTTCTCTTGAAATGAGATTCTCCTCCGGGATTCTGCAATCTTCGAATATCAGCTCCCGTGTAGCGGAAGCCCTGATACCCATCTTATCTTCCTTCTTGCCGTAACTGAAACCAGGAGTTCCTTCTTCAACGATGAAAGCTGACAGCCCTCTTGCGCCTCTGGAATGATCTGTCAGGGCAATAACAGTGTAAATCTGAGCCTCTCCGCCATTTGTAATCCACTGCTTCGTTCCATTAAGAACGTAGTGATTACCATCCTTTATCGCTTTGGTTTTCACTCCGCCTGCATCGCTTCCAGCTTCCGATTCGGTAAGGGCAAATGCCGCAAGCTTCGCGCCGGACGCCAGATCAGGAAGATATTTCTTTTTCTGTTCGTCGGAACCGGAGATCAGAATCGGCATAGCACCAAGAGCATTAGCCGCATAGGATACGGCAATTCCTCCACATGCCCTGCTGAGTTCCTCTGTTGCTACACTAAGCGCCATTGCACCGCCACCGAACATCTCGGCTGATCCGCCGTATTCCTCAGGAATGTAAATACCGAGTAGATCACTTTCAGCCATGACCCTCATGATTTCCCGGGGGAAACGGTTCTCTTCGTCAAGCTCAGCTCTGACCGGAATGATATATTTCTCGGAGATTTCCGCACAGATATCCTTTATATCATTAAGCTCTTCGGAAAGGTAATAATTCACTCTAAACCATCCTCTCAATATTTTCAAGTGCTCTGGCAGCTGCCGCTTCACGGGCTGCTTTGCGCGTTCGACCGATGCCAGTGCCAATCTCAGTTCCATCAATAATGACTGAAATAGTAAACACAGGATTATGATCCGGTCCTGTACGGGAAACCAGTCTGTAGTCAGGGAGCGCCAATCCTTTTGTCTGGCAGTACTCCTGCAAACAACTTCTTGCATCAGGCAAGGGATCGCTATCCGAAGACCGCTGCAAAATTTCCCTCTTCAGAAATCCTTCCGCTGCCCCCAGATCAGAATCCAGATAGATTGCCCCAACAATCGCCTCCAGAACATCAGCGGCAATAGTATCGATTGCTCCGTCAGAAGCATCAAATCCACTCCCAACCTGAACAAAACGATTCAATCCGAGTCTGCGTCCGTGTCTGGCCAGATTCTGTTTCATTACAATCTTGATTTTCCTCCGGGTCAAATATCCCTCCGGCTCCTGAGGATATTCAGTCATAAGGTACTCTCTGGTCACCAGTTCAAGTACGGCATCACCAAGGAACTCCAGTCTTTCATAACTATCTCCGCAGCAACTGCCTTCAGTAAATGAACTGTGTGTAAGTGCTTTATCGAGAAGGTCCGGATTGCTGAAGCTGTATCCCAGAATTCTCTCCACCTCAGATACCGGATGCCCGGTCATCTGATTACTTCCCCGTATACTTCTTCAGGGCAAGTGTGACATTATGTCCGCCGAAACCAAGTGAATTGGAAAGCGCATACATCACTTCAGCTTCTCTGGATTTACGCGGTACATAATCAAGGTCACATCCTTCATCAGGATTTACTAGAGTTGCTGTAGGAGCTACTAATCCGTCCCTGAGAGTGAAAGCCGTAAATATTGCCTCTATGGCACCGGCAGCGCCAAGCATGTGTCCGGTAACTGATTTAGTTGAAGAAACCATTATTCTTTTGGCATTTTCCTCACCAAGAGCCGTTTTTATCGCCATTGTCTCGTTTATGTCATTAAGCTGTGTGGATGTTCCATGAGCATTGATATAATCAACCTGTTCAGGCTCTATCCCGGCATCTTCCATTGCGAGTTTCATGGCTCTAGCCGAGCCTTCACCACCCTCAGCGGGAGCTGTTATGTGGAAAGCGTCACAGGTCATTCCTGATCCTGCAACTTCAGCATAGATATTGGCTCCTCTGTTCAGAGCATGTTCCAATTCTTCAATTACCACTACAGCGCCACCCTCAGATATTACAAACCCATCTCTATCCCGATCAAACGGTCTTGATGCGGTTTCAGGGTCATCATTCCGGGTTGAGAGTGCCTTGAGAGCACAGAATCCACCGATTCCGGTAAGGGTCATGGGAGCTTCCGATCCTCCAGCAAGTATTGCGTCAGCCCTGCCTAGTCTGATCATGTCCGCGCCTACAGCAATCGCGTGTCCACTTGAAGCACAGGCGGTTACAGTTGAAAAATTCAATCCCTTCGCGCAGATATCGATGCCTACTCTTCCAGCTGCGATATTACTGATCATCATAGGGCAGAAGAATGGATTGATTCGCCTTACACCTCGATCCAAAGCAACTTTATGCTCTCGCTCAAGTGTATTGATTCCGCCTATACCCGAACCAATAATAACACCAAGTCTTTCAGGGGAGATATTTCCCTCAAGACCTGAATCAGCGAATGCTTCTCTGGATGCTACCATGGCGAACTGAGTATATCTATCTGTTCTTTTTGCAAGTTTAGGGTCGAAATGATCAAGAGGATCGAAATTCTTCACTTCTCCAGCGATCTGACTGGAAAACTCTTTCGGATCAACAATGGTCATTCTTCTAACCCCGCTGTGTCCGGCAAGAGCATTCTTCCAGCTTTCAGAAACCGTCAATCCAATTGGACTGATAGTACCGACACCAGTAATTACAATACGTTTCCTCATAGAATTCGTCCCCTGTTCTTATATCGTTCTGAACAGAACCAGTCTATTTACAGCACCGCACCGCAGCAAACATTTTCCTGCGGTGCGCACCGTGCGAATAAAGTAGTTCCTTTAATCGAGACCCTTTTCCTTGAGATAATCAACTACCTTGCCAACCGTAGTAAGC
>JAUWJE010000208.1 GCA_030607835.1 Candidatus Fermentibacterota bacterium
AACAGGATTAATAAGGTAAAAAGTCACGTACCATTACAGAAGATGGCACCGACAAAAGTCTAAGTCCTTGATACAACCTTGTAAAATCATATTATGATGCAATATAAGTGTTGTTTTGATACTTGACAATGATGCACCTATTTGCTATGATAATTACTTATCATATAAGGAGATAGATTAATAATGAAGCACATCAAGGATCCAGGACAAAAACACCTGTTTGACCCATTTGAACGACTATTCAGCCCTCTTGCGATCAAAACTATTCAGAATGACTGGCAGGGACTTTTCCGGGAAGTTATTCTCGAACTGATGTCTGCACAGATAATTGCAGGAGAGTTCGACCCTGATAATGGTCGACCGACGAAGAAATTTACTCGGTGGCTGGTTTGATTTTCATTGCCGAGTTCATGGATTGGACAACGGAGCAGGCATATTCAGAGAGACTGAACTTGCCAGTAAGGTAATGAGCGACGTGACGAACAGTCTGGTTGACCTGTTGGAGCTGAACGTCACTGAGCAGCGGCTTGATTCCACGCATGTATTCAGCTGTCTGAGACCTGTTCTGATGAGAATGATGTTCAGCTTATCACAAGCGCAATCCCCCAGACAGCCTGTGAACAGGACACGGACGCAGTTGAGAAGGTATGCGATAAGCTCAGGGAGTCGAATAATCTTCCCGGGCAGATGGTTGCCGATACATCCTATGGCAGCGATGATAATGTGCAGGATGCTTCGAAAGACAAGATTCGATATCTTGAAAGCAGCGTAGAGAGGGAGATGCAGCACTATTTTGCTTACAGAGAAGCCCTGATTGTTGATGGTTCAGAGTGATCAGTTATTCACCCAGTTTGCAGTTTTCAATCCTGGAACTCTTGCAAATTCCTTTTGATTATTGGTTACAAGTATGCAATCAAGAGCAAGGGCATGTGCTGCAATGAGTGTGTCAAGAGAGCCTATCGGTGTTCCCTGCTTTTCAAGAAAACTCCTGATATATCCATATTCCCGTGCTGCAAGATCATCGAATGGAAGTATCTCAAGCGGAACCACAAATTGCATGAGTGCAAATTTGTTCTGCTTGGGTCTGGAACTTTTCATTACTCCATATTCAAGCTCACTCAGGGTTATTGAGGATATGGCTACAGTTGAGAGAGGCAATTCTCTCAATCTGGTAATTACCTGAGGTGGCTTTTTCTTGATAAGATAAATGCAAATATCAGTATCCAGCAGGAAATCAATCAAGAGATATCCTCAGCTGATCAGCAGGTTGAGAGCGGGAGTCCATATAGTCTTCAGTGAATTGATCCAGGCTGTTTATCAATGAAGCCCATCTATCATCCTTTGGAATGAGCAGCACAATACCTTCGTACTTTTTTACATATACATCAGTACCGGTGAAGCGACAATTCGCCGGCAGTCGTACGGCCTGACTTCTTCCGTTCCTGAATAGTTTTGCTGTTTGCATGGCATTCTCCTTCATGGTCTATATCCTAGTATATACCAACAGGTGCGACATAGTCAACACCCTGTTTCCCTCCGTGACAATATAGGAGAGACAATTCCCCTGCCGGTAATTTGTGTAGAGGCTGGTTACGAATACCTGGCTGAGCTTTACCTCAGGCTGGGAAATCCGGACGCGCTGCCGCTTATCCGTAAGGCTATAGAACTGGTGCAGAAGTTCTACGATGAGGATACCCTCGATTACAAGGTTCTCATAGAAGTAAGAACAAAGGTTGGGATGATCGAACGTGCTTTCGGCCACTTATCTGAAGGTAGTCCATTCTGAATCAAGTGACGATGAAGAGCGAAAATTAATATTCCCGGCCATAGATTTAATTGACATGAACAGGGATGAAAATAAAACATTGTATCCATTGTTGAGGGAAAGCTGAAATGGTGGGATAATCATTATGGATATGAGGGCAGGTTTGTAAAGGGGAGTTGACATTCCCAGTATGGGTATGTCTATTCCCACTATGGGAACACCAGTGTTTGATCCGATCAGCAGGACTCTTTTCGGCAAGGTTCGAAGAGAAGTGCTTGCATTGTTCTATTCCGACACAGATGCTTCGTTCAACGTCAATGAAGTAATCAGGGTGCTTAACCTCGGGATAGGAGCGGTTCACCGCGAGCTGAAGGGACTTGCTGAAGCCGGAATCCTGGAGAAACTGAAGGTTGGCAATCAGATCAGATTCAAAGCAAATAACAACTGTGCTGTATTCACTGAACTGAAAGCGCTTATGCAGAAGACCGCAGGTACTCTGCAGTCAATCAAAGAAGCTCTGCTTCCCTTCAAAGAAATGATCAAATTCGCCTTTGTCTACGGAAGCTGTGCAAAAGGCGATATGAAAACGGAAAGCGATATTGATCTCATGATTGTGGGAGATGTCGACATGGTTGAAATACTGACTGCTCTTCAAGAACCCCGGATGATTCTGAAAAGAGAGATCAACGCATCCGTATTCGAATCAGGTGTATTTACCGAAAGGCTGAAACAGAAAGGATTCATACAGAGGATATCTGCTGAAGAAAAGGTTTTCCTGATAGGAACAGAGGATGAGTTTAGAAAAATGGGCTGAGAATGGCTGGCTGAAAACTGCCGAACCGGATAGTAACGATATTGAATCGCTGCTTTCCGTAGCTGAAAGAAACATCAATGACAGTCGTGTTAAAGGACTGAGCGATGATTCGGCTTTCATGCTTGCATATCAGGCAATCCTGTCATGCGCATCTGCTCTTTTGCTGTCGAAAGGATTCAGACCTGCTTCAAAGGGGCAACACTACTATTCGATTGAAAGCCTGAGAGAAACTCTCCGCAATGATGAGCAGGTCGATGTACTCCAGCAAATTCGAAACAAGCGGAATATTATTCAATACGAACAGGCTGGAATAATATCACCCTCAGAAGCCCTTCGAATACTGAAACTTGCTGATGAGATATTCACCAGAACAAAAGAAATCCTTCAGACACATACCGATACTAACGCAGGAGAACAATCGTGAAAATGCATCCAGTAAGGATAGCAAGCCACATATGGGAATAACTAGTCAGACCATTGCCCCGGGCGCACGAATTGTCGTCAGAGATGCTGAGTGGCTGGTGCGAAGGGTAGATCGAACTTCGACGGGTAGACAGGCACTTGATCAACCAAGGCAGCGTATTCTTATTTCTGATGCGGTTGGCCTTGGTAAAACACTTGAAGCCGGAATACTGGTATCCGAACTCATCCGCAGAGGTAAAAGTAAGCGAATTCTTGTAGTTGCCCTTAAAAGCATGCTCGCCCAGTTCCAGAAGGAGTTCTGGAGCCGATTCACAATTCCACTGGTCAGACTTGATTCAATAGGTATCCAGAGAATCCGATCGAGAATACCTACCAACCACAATCCATTCTACTATTACGACAGGGCAATTATCTCCACGGAACTTGAATCCGGGATATTTACACAATGACTATTTCCGGATAAGCACTATTAGCTTTTGCATTTGGCAGAGCGTGGATCGGAGTGATTAAATGAAAAGGCATTATATCGTACAATTACTGATAACGATGGTTCTTCCCGCAGTTCTACTGGCCCTCGCGACAGGCGATCAGAAGTCTGATGACCTGGGCTGGGTTGTTGCGTGTGAAGTGTTCGACAATCAGTTCACCGCATCGGCACTTGCCGAAGAACTGGCCATTCTAACGAACGCCGAGACCGGTATTCTCTGGATTCCCGACTGGCCGACTCTTTCCGGTTACAGTGGCTGGCTGGCTTATCTGGGTCCTTTCGAGGAGAGTGTCCGGGCATCGGAAGCAGCCTGTCTCCTGATTTGGAAGTACCCGGACGTATATGCCATCAATGTAGGATCAGCGGGAGGAAGGAGCACGGCTCCGCCTGAAGCATTGGAGTTCCATGATATTTTGGGGCTGATACCACCCTCGCCCGGATACAACCGT
>JAUWJE010000091.1 GCA_030607835.1 Candidatus Fermentibacterota bacterium
ACCGGAAGCGGAGTCCCACATACAGGAATTGACTGGACTTTTTCCGCATTTAGTGCAGCGGTCAATTTCCATTGCGAAACCGGAGAGTCTCAGTGCTTTCTCGATTCCGGAACATAATACAGGCCAGAATGGAGTGCCTGTCGCGAAATTCTCCAGAATGTTTCCAATAAGATGAAACATGGGGTGAGAGGGTTCGCTTCCTGTGATTGAAATAAGCAGCCATTCAACAAACAGGCAGGAGTGCACAAAAGCTTCGGGATTCCCGCGGATGGGTTCAAAATGGTTTATAACAGATGTATCAGTCACGGTGTCAAGCTCTCTGCCTGACTTGCGGGAAAGGGAAAATTCCACTAATGAGAATAGTTCCATACTTCCAAAAAAAGCGCTTTTTGCTCTGAGAGCGCCTTTAGCGATTGCAGATATTCTGCCAAAATCAAGTGAGTAGAGAGTTAGAATGAGGGAAGATTCGCTCCACCGTACTCTACGGAGAACAAATGCACGGGTTACTATGCGAATTATCTCACACTCCGCCAGGAGGGGAAGAAGCATCTGCAGGTTCGATTCTGACAAGCAGAATTCGCTGAGCTCTCACTTTCTCAACGGTAAACTTGAAAGAGGAGTGCATCACAGTTTCCCCCTGATGGGGAATTTTTCCCATAACCTGATAAACCATACCGCCAAGACTTTCGTAGGCATCATCCTCAAACGAAGTGTCAAGCAGCTCATTCAGATCATCGATGGGAAGTCTGGCATCAAGCAGATATGAATCGTTTCCAAGGGGCTTGATAAGGAGGGCTTCTTTGTCATATTCGTCCAGTATTTCTCCAAAGACCTCTTCCATTATGTCTTCTATAGTCACCAGACCCGCGGTGCCGCCATACTCGTCAACGACAATTGCCATATGTATTCTGTTTGTCTGAAATTCCTGTAGTAATTCATCAATGCGCTTATACTCCGGTACAAAGTAGGGTTCCCTCAGAAGGGTCTTCAAGTCGAAATTCTGTTTTCCTTCTAACAGAAGAGCAAGCAGGTCCTTTACATAGAGAACTCCTGCAATATCATCTATCTTTTCGTGGTAAACCGGAATTCTGGAATGCCCGACTTTTCTGACTTCATCAATAACAGCATCTAGATCAGCCTGTATCTCAACGCATATCATGTCAATTCGAGGAATCATAACTTCTCTGATAATTTTATCCGAGAAATCGATAATGCTGTCCATCAGCTCCTGTTCCTTTTCATATTCACCCGGCTCACCTTTCTCCCTGCGTCTCTCAAGCCAGATCACATCCGGAGGTGTAATGAGCCAATCCTCATAATCAGGATTTTCATGACCTGGTTTCCCCAGAATAAGAAGAGCAGGCAGGCGAAACAGAGATGCTAAAAGAAGGTATGGTAATCTGAAAATGAGCAGAAATCTGTCCGGATTCGCTCTTGCAATAAGAGATGGAAGTATCTCTCCCAGCAGGAAACCCGCAACTGCGATTGACAATGCGGATAACCAGATAGGTACTGGGAATACTGAAGCTGTTTGAATTGACATTAGAACGGCTCCCGCGCCTGTAGAAATAATGCCTGTGAATCTGATAAGCCAGAGAGTACCAAGGTGGGTAACGGCCGCTTGTCTTCTCTCCGAGGGATCTCTACCCTTTTTAAGGATGAGCTCAGGAAGACAGGTCCTTATTCCGGAGGAAATGAACAGAACGATGAAACCAGCTGATAGAATAACTATCGATTCAGTCAATTCAGACTCTTCCTCTCCATGGCACTGGAAACCAGACGAGCAACACTTTCATTCATGATCTTAGCCTTGTCCGGTTCCTGATGAGAGTAACCCATAAGATGAAGATATCCATGAAAAATTCGTTCAAGCAAAGCTTCATAAGGTGGGAACAGTCTACCGTCCACATATACGATACCATCCGGTCGTTCTTCATCGGAGGCTGCCAGATCAAAGGACAGCACATCAGTAGATCTGTCAATGTGTCTGTGTTTCCTGTTCAGCACTCTTATGTATCCTGGATCCGCGATGACAATCTCCACATTCCCCTCCAGGAGTCCATCAATCATTCTTTCGATCCTGTCCTGCTTGAATGCAGGATTGTCAAGAATAGTGTTAATTTCCATTACTCAGATCTCCTGAGGGGTAGTCTTTAACCCTCTTATAGAATTTGTTCTCTAGGACGGAGACGAACTCACTCGCAATTGTCTTCAGATTTCTTCTTGTAAGGTGGCAATCATCCAGTTGTCCCTCAAGATCTTTCTCGTCGATTATACTGGCGATGATATCCGCCAGGTTCTCCGGGTCAGCAAGATTCTTGGTTGCGGATGCTACCTGATCAGCAAGCAGGACAAGTGCGGCTTCAATGGTCGCTGGTCGGGGTCCGGGATAGCGGAATTCACTCTCCAGAACAGATTCTGGATCGATGGCTTCCGTAATTGCCTTGTTGTAGAAATACTTCGCCAGGCTTGAGCCATGATGTTGCTGGATGATATTAATTACAGCCCTGGGCAGTTTGGCTTTTTCCGCCAGCGTAACTCCTATACTGACGTGAGCGATTATCTTTTTGGCGCTCTCCCATGGATTCATACTGTCGTGAGGATTGAGTATGTTGCTTTGATTCTCAATGAAAAACTCCGGAGTACTTATTTTGCCGACATCATGGAAATAACCTCCAGCAGATGCAAGAGATTCCCATGCCCCAATTGCTGCTGCAGCCCGGGCAGCAAGCTCAGAGACTATTTGAGAATGGCTCCATGTACCAGGAGCCAGATCCCTCATTTCCTTAAGAAGGGGATGATCGGTTCTATTGGCTTCATCTATTGCCAGTACAGTATATACTCCAAATACCTTTTCAAACAGGAATAGAAGCGCACTGGCAGCTCCAATTCCAATTACCGGAGCAAGCAGTAAACCGAGAATGGATTCAACAAGGGAATGCGTTTCGGGTGATGCATTCAACATGTATAGAAGAAGATATATTCCGATCCCACCTATTGTTGAAAAACCGATTGCCGTGGGAATGCTGCTTCTCCTGCGGACATCCCATGCTGTCATTGCTGCAAGAAGGCCTGATACAGAGGAAATCAGAACAATCGAAAATGGATGAGGATGCACTACTCCAAGAATCAGCGAGAACATGAAAGTGAAGAAGACGGCATGACGTCTGTGAAAAAAAATGCTCGTCATGGCTGCTCCGAATGTGATGAGTGTTGCGTACGGATATCCAGTAGTTTCCTTCATCAACAGCCAGAGAATGCCTGTCGCCGCAAGAGATATTATCCAGATTACTCCCAGAAGAAGGAAGCGGTTAGCCGCTTTCCATGTCTCCGGCATGATGTCATGAACATAGAATATTGAAATTGCCAGAATAATCGAAACAAGCAGCATCAATCCAGCCAGATGTGTGAATCCGTGATATACGACAGATACACTTTCAAGTTGACTGATATATTCAATAGTTCTTGTTGTCACGGGTGTCTCTGCTTCAAGCAGGATGCTGCCGGCTGTGATGGTTGTGTCAATATTGCTCAGACCCGCAACAGCAGCGTCAGCACTGGCATTTCTGGACGAATCCTCAGGAACAAGATTTGGCTCAAGAAGAGCGGATATTTCGTGCAGTTCTTCATTTGCAAGATTCCATCGACTTAGGTTAAGAATCAGAATATCCCTGATATCCTTCATTTCGTACAGATCGAAGAGCTGACAGTCAGTTATCTCGGATTTGCTAAGAAGAACCGCCAGTTCTCCATCGTAGTTCTCCCTGACTTCCAGCAGGTCAAATACTCCGACTTCGTACATTGATAGTAGTTCGTAGAGCATTCCATTGGTGAATGAGGAATCACGCGTTGACTGCAGTAAAACAGAAGAGAGTTCTTCTCTTAGAGTACTCCATACACTGTAATCGAATTCAAGATGGATAGGAACTGAAGATCTTGTTGCCGACTGGATTTCCAGCAAATCCTCTTCGTGATAGGGCAGATCAAAATCCACGGTGGCTACAAGATCATGTTCAAAAGTCTGACCAACTTTGAGATCAAGGTCCAGGAATGCATGTTCCGGCACAAGAAGCAGATAGAAAGTAAAAAGGAATACTGCCGCAACAAGGCTCCCTGAAAGTATGTTTCTAACCCTCATTATTTCCCGACTCTCGCTCGAAAGCAGATATGATCTTCTGAACAAGCGGATGTCTTACTACATCTTTGCAAGTGAGGAATGTGAATTCGATGCCTTCTATTCCGGAGAGAATCTCCCTGATCAGGACAAGTCCGGATGAAGATGTTGGTTTGATGTCGATCTGCGTAATATCTCCTGTGATCACAGCTCTTGAGCTGTACCCCAGCCTGGTTAGAAACATCTTGAGCTGAGTTATAGTTGTATTTTGAGCCTCATCGAGTATTACGAAAGCGTTATTAAGAGTTCTTCCTCTCATGTATGCCAATGGAGCAACCTCGATAACTCTGTTGTCTATTGAACGCTGCACTTTTGCTGGGGAGAGGGTGTCATAGAGGGCGTCATATACAGGTTTCAGATAGGGATCAATTTTCTGCTGCAGATCTCCTGGTAGAAAACCAAGCTTTTCACCGGCTTCAACAGCAGGCCTGGAAATCACAATTCTATCGACTAATCCATCAGTAAGGGCAGCAACAGCGCAGGCCACAGCAAGAAAAGTCTTTCCGGTACCGGCAGGACCAATGCAAAACACAACTTCCGAATTCCTCATAGCCTTGAGATATTTCTCTTGACCGGCAGTTTTAGCGATTATATGACCCGCGCGTCCGGGCACAGATATCTCAAGAGAATGATCATGTTTATCCGGAAAACTGAGAGCAGCATCAACGCTGTGATCGCTGAGATAATTTGATACTTCAAGCTCATGAATAAGCCTGTAAATAACGGCTCTTGCTTTCTCTACAGAATGCCTGGGTCCCTTTATGGAGAGATTTCCATCTCGGTAAACAGCTTCAATGCCAAGCGTTTTGCATATACGTCTCAGGTTGACATCGCCTGAACCAAGAATGTTTCCCGCTATAGCAGCGGATAAAGGAACCATCAGAGAAATTGATTTATCAGGCATTTGCAGAATTTCCAATAGAAAAAGGAAGACCCTCCACAAAGAGTGGAGAGCCTTCCATATTCGGCGAGGATTCTAGCGTGATCCTCCAAAAACCGCAGAGCGATTGATATTAAGAACCTGTCCAGGATAGATCAGGTTAGGATCGCTGATTATATCGCGGTTGGCTTCGTACAGTTGTGGCCACATACCTCTGTCACCGTAGCCTACATCGTACCCTGCAATCTTACCGAGGAAGTCACCCGCAATAACGGTGTAAGAGTTAAGTAATGGCACAGGTACCCAGAGAGTATGACCCGCATAAATGAGGTTTGGATCACTTATGGTGTCACGGTTGCGTTCGTAGATAGCGGGCCACTGTGCACCATCACCATAGTGGTAGTGATATGAAGCAATCTTCCAGAGAGATTCTCCATCAACAATAAGATGCAGGACACCTGCGCTGCGCAGGCGATTGATCTCTGCTCTGAGAGCGTTGATCTCAGCGATAAGTTCAGCAATGCGGGCTCGAATCGCCTCGTACTCTGCTCTTAGAGGGAGGACCAGAGGTTCAAGCTCGGCAATGCGCTCATCGGCAACAGCCTTTCTCCATTCCCAGTAAGCGATCTGGAGATGAATGTTGTCGTCACCCATTGCTTCGATTTCGGTCTGTGAATACTGTGAAAGTTCCTCGGCTGTCCAGGTTTTAGCTAAACCTGTGGATGCAAGGCCAAGGCAAATCATAAGAGCTAATACTAGTGTACGCTTCATTGTTTTCCCCTTCCCTTGCTAACGGCTTCCGCCGCCGAGTGAATAGTATTCCTGCTGAAGTTCAGCAAGTTCGGCTTCAAGAGCAACAATCTCTTCCTGCCCCTCTTCAATTTTCTCTGGCAGTGTAGCAAGTTCCTCTTCAAGGCCATCAGCCTTGGCTTCCGCGGCAAGTGCGGCAGCACGCGCGTCATTTCTTGCCTGAAGTTCTTCGGCGCTCGGTCCACATGCTGATAACAGCAGAGACACGATCAGGAGTCCAAGACAGAACCATTTTGTTCTCGTCTTGAGCATACCTGGCACCTCCTCTCGATTAGATTGGTTTGACTTACTGGCGCAAATATACAAAGAATACTTTTCCATGATACTCGCACGATTACCTACTAACTATGGAATCTTAACGAATATGGTCTGGATATGTCAAGCAGAACATTCTCTATCACGAAACCAGCGTAAATAAATTATCAGACATAAAGCCATACCCGCTGTGTCAGCAATGAAATCACCTGCAGAGCAATCTCTCCCAGGAATATAACTCTGGTGTATCTCATCAAGAAGAGCCCATATGCAGCCAAAAGAGAACAGAAAAAGCAGAGGATGAAAACCTCTGCACAGATCCCTGTTCAGAAGAAGTGAAGCGAACAAAAGAAAATACTCGATTGCATGAAAAATTTTATCCTGCATCGGGAAAAGAGGAGGTATAATATCGACAGAAGGCTGGTGACTCAGATAGAAGATAAAAGCCAACATAAACAGAAGAGAACCTCTTCTTGCCAGCAACCTAACCGTTTGCCCGTTGTTCTCAGTCATGCGGTACGGTATCCGTAAGACCCACTTTTTGAATCAGACAGTTGCCGCATCCCGTTTTAGAGGCCTCAGCAGCGATATTTTTCGCTTCACCGGGTAACTGCTGAACCTTCCTGTTAATATGTGTGTAACATCCACCAATCGATGCTGTAATTGATATTTGCGTTTGCGATGTGCTGGACACATACCGCCATGAAAGTGTATCCGCCACTCTCTGGCTCAGGGCTTCCATTTCCGCTTTCCCTGCCTTTGGAATGCATGCTGCAAAACTGTCCGGACCGGTTCGTGAAATCAATATATCCTCAGAAAAACAGTTGCTGAAGCGGATAGCCGCTTCCTTCAGGACATTGTCTGCTTCTCTATAACCATGGTTCCTGTTAATTAAGTCGAACCCATCAATATCTGCAATAAGCACACCAACTGACCATCCGTATGTCTGCACTCTTTTTGCCATCTCATGCAAATGTCTGTCAAAAAGTGTGATCCCTGGGAGCCCTGTCAGAGTGTCCCGTCCGGAAATATTTCTGAATCTGCTTCGGAAATCTGCCAGTTCATCAGTCAGGGCAAGCAATCCTGCAGCCGCAAGAAGAATACTCTCATGATACTTATCAAAAACCCTGTCATCTTCGTGCTCAGCTATGATAACAGCAATCACTTCGTCATTACGGATAA
>JAUWJE010000059.1 GCA_030607835.1 Candidatus Fermentibacterota bacterium
TACGTTCTCTCTGCAGTCGTATACCTTCCGGCAAGCGAAAAGGATATGGCATCATTCACCGCAAAGGCTGCTCCTACTGTACCCGCGAGGTATCGTGAAGACACTTTGACAGCTCCGTTGTCCATTATTGAGAAACATACTGATGCTCCAGGATGCATCATCTGCTGAAGACCTGTCTCTATCAGCGGCATGGCATAGACGCCATCCTTATAATCCAGAGACCCTCCCCCTGCGGGAACCGTAAATGCTCCGAATACCGCCCAGTCACCTGTTCTGAAAACAGCATAGAAATCAGGATATAACAGCGTTGGTTCTGTTGACTGGTATGTTTCCACGGATGTTGTGTCCCAGAATGGAACAGCATCTATAGTGTAGTCCTTCAGAAAGATTTCGTTACCGAAACTGATGTGGAAACCCTCGTCCATAAAGACCAGACCAGCGGGATTGTAGCTTACAAGATCAGCGCCTTCTGTTGCCACGTTTCTGGCGAAGTTCCTGATGTAGTTCACGCTCCTGTTTGTAAGGTAATCGATATTTCCACCGATTACTGATCCTGTGAATACTGCAATAAGCAGTAGAGCATAAAGGATTTTCATGTAACCCTCCCTTTTTTGACCCTCGATCCGGGACCACAGACGCATCTGTGTAACCCATAGATTATTAAACTTAGTATTCTATGATAGGTCTACAACGTCCACCCATGAGGTAGCGCTCCGAAAATCGGAGGAAATCATGTCGCTTTTATTAGTGGGTGGCACTATACACACGGGGCATGATTAATCATGCCCCGTGTGTAGAACATTTGCTTGATGAGCACTAGAACTGAGCTTTAATGCTACCCCATGAGGATTGCTCAAGAGTATTCTCGGAGAACTGAACCTCGGCTATCCATCGAATTGAACCAGATACTACATAGCTCCAGAAAAACGTGTCTGTGTCGGGGTGATAGGCTAGTCCATATTATCCTGTAACATTACTCTCCCCGGGATTAGCTGATCCTATAAAGGTCAAGCCGGAACCGTCGAACTCGAAGAGGAACCAATCCTGACCTCCACCGTAGCAGGTGACGAATATTCCGAGATTTCCGTTGTATGGAAACACGGTAAGTCCACTCATCTGGTCCGAAAGAGTTACGGGATAAAAAGTGGAGGCGCCTGTCTCGTCTATCCTATAGATACCAGTACTGGCGTTCGTTTGCCAGATGTACTCTCCGTCATTCTGGAAATCCATACCTCTGCCATCATCTCCAGCAGGATTTGCAAATGCGATACTCCATGAGGTACCGTCGTAATAATACATGTTAGAGTCGAAGAAGCAGTTTACGTACCATCCATAAGGGACAGGCCAGCTATGACATAAGCCAAAAGTGAAACTACGGGGAGCAGGAAGTGTCCACGCAGGATTTCCGGTACCCATTTTTACAGCTCGAAGCATTTCGGCGGGGTAACTATCCATTACCACAAGCTGGTCGGAATTATCCTGAGTATCCAGACCGAGCATCTGTCCAGCGGACGACACCTGGAAGGTATCCAGAATAGTCAGCGTAATCGCGTCACCACCCCCGGGAAATGTTCCCTGCGGAATCGAACTGTCACGCCCGTCCTCATCCACCCAAGCAAAGGCAGTGACTGCAAGGATGAGTAGAATTGCAAAATATCTCATGTTGTCTGCTTTCTTTCAGACATGTTAAGTATATTAAAAACTTGAATGGGGGGGTAACTAGCTATGATTCTGACTGAAAATTCTTTCATGCGGAGAGATGATCTGTGCGTAAAGCATCCTTTTCTACGGTATGGCTAGGTCCCACTCCCTGTCCCCTGTCTGCACTAGAAAGAATTCTTTATAGCACCCCAGGTTGTGTTATCAAGTGCTAAAACTGATCCGAACTGGGCATTTGCGAATAGTTCACCTACATCTGTGGTGGGCTCTTTGAATTCTAAGCTGGTGATATCCTCATCGCAGAAAACTCCCCAGAATACACCGGCAGGTGTACCGGGCGAGTAGGAAGAGCGAATATAACCACCTTCTCCGTATACTTTGATACTGACACCACCCTCCCCCATGGGCATTACAATCTCAATTCCGAATGCGTTTACCGGAACGGTGAACGAGTACTCGGTATTGTCGTCGAATTCATTGGGACCTACTGTCACGCTGGTTACTCCCATGAAAGGTGGAGTAAGAACCACGTTGTCGTTTCCAAACCAATTATCAATAGATATACCCTCAACGATAGCACCTTCGGAGAAGCAGTCATTATCGGTGAAGCTGTTGAAGGGACCCGAGGCGATTCCCATACTGTTAGGAGGAATATTTGTATTGGAGTAATCCTCGGTGGTCAGACCGGGATAGAGACTTTCGAACAGCTCCTGATCTGTATAGAAAACTATTTCCGCCGAAGCCATGAAGGCTGCAAGCAGAAGAACGGACAGTAAAACCCTAAGATTCTTCATACGAAGCCTCCTTCATTGAGCGTGTTCCCCTGTGGAGAATCATGCCTGGGTGAACCGGGATTGTCCACGCATTGCTCATGTTGTAACTATAAAGTCTCCGGTACGAACGTGCCAAACTCTGATCCTTATCAGCTCCGTAGACCGTTGACAGAGTATAACTGTCCTCAATATGGTCAGTTCAGGCATGAAAATCGATAAGATAGAAGACGTCGATGAATCTTCAGCGCAGTATTGCAGATACTGGAAAAACTTATTCCACTGGTTATGATGGAGGTAAAATGAGCATCAGGACTACTCTACCGATAATGGCAGTTGCGCTACTATCAGCAGGTGTGGCGGGGGCTAATCCCCTTCCCGGACCCTCTTCAGAAAACCAGTTCACCATCATGCAGACATTCGAGTTTACATTCCACATCGAAGGATCGGTAGAACCCGATACTATGGGCACATGGATACTGTACGGAGGACCTACGCTTGCCTATGTCTGGAGTCCAGAAACGATTAAGGGTAGCGGTGCCGGCGTTGAACTGGGAGCTGAGCTGCGCAGGTACTTCAAGCAGCCCCTGTCAGGTCCCTTCGCCGGAGTGTACATGGGCGCAGGTGTGCTCTGGAGGTCTGGTGAGGAACACGTAGAGGCCATCTCGGCCGGCTTCAAGCTGGGATGGCGGATACCGTTCCTCAGCAGGGGATTACTTCTGGACCTTGAACCATACATCTGCGTAGGGGTAAAGCTCCTGAGCAACGATGGAGATGATAACGGTGGCTTCTTCGATAGTACTCTCTACCTTGGGACCAAGTTCGATTTCTACTGATCCCGCCGAGTTGTCCACAGCCTTTGATGTCGCTTTTATAAGTGGGTGGCACTTGCGGCGTAAATATTCGCTTTGAAAAGTACTTGTATAATTATGCAAGTGTCGCAAGTGACGTCCGACCCCAAACACGACTAGAACTGAGCTTTAATACTTCCCCAGGAGGATTGCTCAAGCGATGTCTCGGTGAACTGAACTTCGGCTATCCATTTATTGGTTTCGGACACATTATAGCTCCAGAAGAACGTATCTGTGTCGGGGTGATAGCTTATTCCATGTGAGTCTGTAACATCACTCACTCCGGGATTACCTGATCCTATATAGGTCAAGCTGGAACCGTTGAATTCGTAGAGGAACCAATCCTGGGAATGGTAAACTGTGACGAATATCCCGAGATTACCGTTGTATGGAAACACGGCAAGTCCGCTCATCTGGGAAGTAGGTTCGGTTATGGTGTACATATCGTAGGCGCCGGCCTCATCTATCCTGAAGATCTAATGATAGAACATGAAGCTGGCGTTTTGCCAGATGTAGTTACCATCATTCTGGAAATCCATACCTCTGCCGAAAAATCCCGCAGGATTTTCAAATACAATACTCCATGTGCTACCGTCGTAGTAATACATATTGTTGTCTTCGAACCAGAAGCCGTTTGCGTACCATCCGTAAGGGGCAGGCCAGTTATGACAGCAGCCAAAAGAGCCATCAGTGGGAGAATCAATTGTCCACTCAGGATTTCCGGTACCCATTTCAACCCCTCGAATGAAGCCGCCCACGTTATCCATTATTACAAGCTCGTCGGAGCCATCCATGGTATCCAGACCGAGCATATAATTAGCGGATGACACCTGGAAGGTATCAAGAACGGTTAGCGTGATGGCTGCACCACCTGCCGGAACTGTTCCTTCCGGAATGGAACTGTCACGTCCATCCTCATCCACCCATGCAAAGACTGCTACTGCAATTGTGAACAGAAAAAACAGATATCTCATCCAGTCTCCTTTCATAAGACCTAGTACTATAATCAATATTTTGCGGCAAGATAATCATCCACGATCCTGTAGGAAAATACATTTTGAAGCAGAGATAACCTGTCCGCAAGGCGTTGTGCCCTGCGGTAACTCTCCGGCAGATAATGCTAGACAATTTTCGAATTGACATCAATCCAAAGTACAACCTTTCAAAAACATACCTGCTGTGAAACTGGCAGCAGTAATTGCATCAAACCAGTGGGAAATGGGCTTGTACCTTGTATTTGGCATCTTTCTTTAAAAACTGTATACTCTATACAGTAAGAGTCCAAAGAAGACTATAATCCACCGACTCTTGGAGGTTGAACCATGTTCTACACAATTATTCTTACCCTGATAGGTACACCCCCTTCGATAGAATGGACTGCGATTCCTTCAGGAGGAATAGTCTCCGTGGAGTGTGCGGGAGACGTGAACAGTGATGGAACTGAGGACATTTTTGTAGCCTCAATTGAGGATCTAGGAAATGGAATCTGGTGCCTCGACGGATTAACCGGCGAGGAAATTTGGAGCAGCAATATATTTCCCCCAGGAGCCTTCAAGACAGGATGTTTTAGAGCTATTGGGGATGTGGATTTTGATGGCATTGCTGACCTTGCAGTAGGAACATGGATGAACAAAGCTGTCACTGTCATCTCTGGTTCTTCGGGAAGTATAATCTGGTCAGTAACCCAGACTCCTGCTGTTTACTATATTGAATATGTGACAGGACCAAAACCAGGGGATGTAAATGTCTTAGCTTCAAGAGTGGGCTCTGATTACTATACCTCAACAATAGCTCTCAATGGGCAAACCGGAAAAGCCCTCTGGGCTAGCCCCTCCGAATCTACGTTTGACTCCTGGATACGCACAACAGAATCAGATGTCTCCGGCAATGGTTGGTCTGAGATGGGCTACTCAGTCGACAGGGGAAGTGTATTCAGTGGTTATGTTGTTGTCAGAGACGGTTTGACTGGTGAGCTGCTTCAGAGCGCTGGAACGATGTACTACGGAACCATGGATATCTGCAGCTATTACACAGGACTTCTTGCTGTCTCACACTTCGGCGATGTTCCGGTCATGTGGGTGGAATCTGTTGCTTCAGGTGCCACCATATGGACAAGTGACGATTACAATCTCTCCTTCAGAAACCTGCAGTACATTCCGAATGTAACCGGATCATATTACCCATATCCGGACATCCTTGGGTTGTACAGCTCAGGAATGACTCTGATTCGCGGCGATGATGGCTATTATCAGGATCAGTACAATTTCCCAAGCACCATTCAATCTGTCGAATGTTACATGGATAGTGATACCTGGATGTTAGCCCTTGCCACAAACGGTTCATTCCATTGCCCGGCGCTGGTCTTCAGCTCTCCTTCAATTGAACCTTCCGTTTCTCTTCCCAGTTCAGGAGGAGCTGACATGTGCCTGCTTCAATCCGATCTGTACCCCACTCCACTTGCTGCGATTGCCATGACAGGTTCCGGTCCAGGCGTATGTGTCATCAGCACTTCATGGCCTGTTGAAATTGAAGTAGATCAAACTTCCACTCCCATTGTCCCATCAATCAAGTTGATTTCGAATCCGGGGACGGGAGGTTTGACCATTATAGGGGAAGATCATAACGATGTAATGATATTGGATATTGCTGGAAGGTTGATCAGAGATGTTGCGATTGATGAGGGGGAACTGGTCTATGTGGAGCTTCCTCCAGGGGTTTACCACATTGTTGAACTGAACTGTGGATACACTTTGCATAAAGCAGTTGTATTAAGCAATTGAGAGCTTTCTGAAATACTAGATTATTGTAGAAACGGAGATTGTTAGAGCAATTACACGTTGATTGCAGGGGAGCAATGAATATTCTGTTAATACTTATTATCGGGTACACTTATCCGCAGGCTATAGATATGGTAGCCATCGATGACACATTGTTCATTGCCATGGAAAGCTCAAATCAGGTTGTGCTGTACAGGTATGAGTCAACAACGCTAATCGAAGAGCTGGAACTGGAAGGATTCTACAACAATGTCAGCATAGGTTATTCATCTGAAGCAGCTGAACCCTATGGACTTCTTGTATGTAGTTATATGATGGGAATGAAGGGAGAACAGGATACTCTTTTCGCTTTCTGCCCTAGCAATCTGTCACTTCTCTGGAAAACAGGTAACCTGCCATGTCCACAATATCTGGATCCATATTTGTTTGGCAGATTCGTTGAACGATGGATCTCACCAATACGAGATCCAAGATTAATCGGTTACTTTTGTACACACGTTACCGATGCACATGATGAACAGTGGGTATTCTCTCACGCATTCGATGATGAGTCAGAACCAACTGATTGGTATGACTATCTCTATATAGATGAGAGTATTGGCGCTTATGTAGGAGACTATTTCTTCGGGCCAGTACATGTTGGCAATGAACCTCCTGTGACCTCATTGCTGGACACCGACAGCTGGAGTCCCTGGTGCACCTGGTGGGTGGAGTTCCAGGTTCATGAGCCGGAATCAGATTCATTAATGCGGATTGTACATGTCGCAGGTGATACCTGGGACGAATCTCCTCCTGCATGGCCCATGGCATACTGCATAGGAAGCTGCAACGACTACGCTATTCTATTCTGGTCCGATACAACATCAACGATGCTGTCCACGAAATTGAGCGGTTCTCCGTTGGAAACTGTCTCGACTGATACAGTAACGTTCAACTTCCCGAGTAATAATTCGTACGGAATTGCTGCTTCTCGCAATCCTTTCGACTCAGGTGTTTTGCTTTCCTATTACTACGGAGGTTCCATCTGGGTCAGATACTTAGAGGATTACTGGTTCACAGATGAATATCAGATCGCCCCATCTGACCCCGTAACCAGTGGGAATATAGCTGTCTGCAGCACACCCGACGGATACTGGATTACATGGAACGATGGAAATGACTATCCGAATATCGCCTGGATAGGCAGGGAAACATGGACTGGTATCTCTGATGATGAATCCACCGATGCAGTACGAGTAAATCTTACAGCTGAACCAAATCCATTCCGTGGAATATGTGAACTTTCTGTGAATCCATGCGATGTAGCAATACCAATTCATATCTATGATTCTTCGGGGCGTTATGTTCATTCAGGAAGTACTGATGCTGACGGAACTTACATATGGAATGCTCAACGAATGCCTTCTGGATTGTACTTCATCCAAGCGTTTCAAAATGACAATTCCATCGGTGGGAAGGTTCTGCTGATTCAATAATTAAAATAGCCTCACAAAGACTACATCATTCAAAAAAAAGAAAATCCTATGTCGTTTTTAACAGGGGTGGCACTTGCAGGATATATATTTGCTTTGAAAAGTTCTTGTATAATTATGCAAGTGTCGCTAGTGACGTCCGACCCCAAACAGATAAAGAAATAGCCCCCTGATCGGGGGCTTCGATCTCTGTGGCGGTCCGGACGAGACTCGAACTCGCAACTTCCGGCGTGACAGGCCGGTGCTCTAGCCGATTGAACTACCGGACCGCTCAGAGTTGGATGAGGAATATCGAAAATTCTCGGCTAATGTCAAGGAGAAACCATGACAGATATTGATTCGGGGAACATTTACGGAGCAGCATAACTAAGTATATATACGATGCAGGTAACAATAGAAATTCGGAAAGGAGTCTTTATATATGAAGTTCTCTTCTTTGCTGCTCGCATGCCTGACAGGCATCTGTCTTGCGAGTACGATTGAGATCGGAACCGCTGAATCCCCATCGAATCAGCCATGGTGCGGCTCTTGAGACCCCAGTATGCGCTACCAGGGGGTAGTACTCGCTAGCGAAATGGGAGATGCGATGACCATAGATAGCTTCTCGTGGAAAAGATGTCCTGGGGGAGACCCGCAAGGTACATTCTACGATATGAAGATATATATGGGCCTTTGCAGCAGTGATGAACTGGGATCAACTTTTGATGACAACTACATCAGTGGAACACGTATCGAGGTAATGAGCGCGTCTCCATACACTTCTCAGACCGTTGGAATTAATGAATGGTTCGAATTCGTTTTCGATACTCCATTCTGGTACAACGGCCAGGATAACCTCCTGATCGAACTTGAGTGGTCCGATGGAGCAGGATCCCTGTATACATGGCACTGGAACGCAGGCACCAACAGGAGCATCTACGGACTTTATGGAGAATCGACATCTCTTGTCCAGCAATCCACAGCTCCGAATCTGCGCCTCAACGGTACACTATCTCTTACGAATTCAACCTTTGCACGTATCAAAGCAGCGTTCTGATAGTGATAATTATATAACCGGTCTCCCCTTGGCCAGGGGGACCGGTTTTTCTATTATCGGTTCAACTCATTGAGATTAAGTCAACAGTATTCATACTAACTTGAAGGACTGGGAAGTTGAGATTTTCTGCTCTGTCGTTGATTCTATTTGCGGCAACACTGTTCGCTTTCTGCCCGCTTGGTCTACCGCCCGAGGAAGCCTGTGCTGCTGACAGTCCTTCATGCGCGCTTTTCACAGATGAGAACGCAGACGCTCTTTGCGACAATCCCGAACCTCTGCCTGAGGAGAACTCTGACCA
>JAUWJE010000109.1 GCA_030607835.1 Candidatus Fermentibacterota bacterium
GGTCATCCATGGTGAAGTAGAAGATCTGCCAGCCTCTTTTAATCATGTTGAGTGTGTGACTTATGAGGTTCATTCTTCTGTCCCAGTCGGAACGCTGGAAAGCGTCGTCAAGGATGAGGAATGCAGGCTGCTGCATTGCAAGTTCAGCGAAACCTGTTCTCAAGGCAAAGTGTATCTGTTCACTGGCTCCGGTGCTGAGTGTTTCCAGCGGAAACTCATCACCGGTTTTTGAATTGAGGTTGAGATCACCCTCTTCTGTTAGAATTATTCCGCTGTAGCGGTCTGTAAGCGCAAGAAGCGGTTTTGTGAGCACTTCAGATTCCAGGGAAGATTTTATCCTCGCGTTCTCCTTATTCCTGAACTCATTGATTGTTTTACAGACCTCGATTTCTGCCAGGATTTCAGCTGTGATATCCCTGTAGTCTTCCGCAATTTTTTCCTGTTTGTATTCAAGCGCTGTCAGAAGCTCTTCCCATGTATCGGTTGTATTTCCAGATGTTTCACCCGCCAGACGGGATTTCAGAGATTCAAGGCTGAGTTTTTCAATACTGAGTTTAGCTTCAGTCATTGTGAGTTCATCATGTTTATGTCTTAAGGCTTCTGTATCCCACTCCACTTCTGCAGCTGTCTCCAGATATTCTTCCTTCGGAATATCCAATCTCGTAAGAGTGTTCTCAAGCTCTCTTATCTTGTCCTCAAGATCGCCCATCCTGTCCTTGATTGCCCTTATGACACTGTCCCACTCCTCTTCCGCAGGAACGCTGCCAGTCATTGATCTGAAACGATCTGAAACTTGCTCTTTCCTTGTCTCTATCTCGCGATTGGCCTCCTGAAGATTCTGAGCAAGGTCTTCCGCAAGGATATGCTGTTTGTTAAGGTTATCAGTTAAGACCTTGAGCTTTGCAACGTCTGTCAGATCGCTGCCGAACCTCACCTGGAATTCATGCTCCAGTTTTTTCAGTTCTTCTTTTTCAGCAACGGGAACTGCTGAAGGCTCCCGGATTATGCGAATCACCATTACTATGAATGCTGCAATTGCAGCTCCAATCATAAGATGCCACTGGAAGAAACTCCCTGCAACGGTAGCCGCAAGAAAAACGAGGATAAGTATCATGAGGATCAGATTGGTCCTTGGCTGTTTTGTATGTTTCGCCATGATTCCACGGTAAATTTCAAGCGCACTGTTTGTCCACTTATAGTCTTCCTCAGTTTTTTTGAACTCATTCAGCTTGTCTTCTCTGTTTGATCTGCCGGTGTATTTCTCACGGAGGATATTTATATCGGTTTCCAGCTGCTGCAGATCTTTCTCCGTTGGCTGATTGTCCCTCTCAACTTTGAGCTGGTGAAGCCTTGTTTCAGAATTCAGAGCATGGTGGCGCTTTGCCTTCTCAAGCTCTTTGATATCTTTCTTGAGCTTCATCTCGTCTTTCTTGAGTGAACTGACGGTGCCCAGCGAAGCGTTTTCGTCTATTTCGTTCCTTAAAGAGGAAAGGCGGGCTCTTTCTTCAATCAACAGACTTCTGTTTTTGAGCAGTCCTTTGTTATCGCCCTCTATGATACCTTCACTGATCACGGCTTTTCTGATGGTTGGCGTGATGCTCTTCTCGACCTGGTCAAGAATTCCTTCTCCTGAAAGAAAGGTTTTAAGAACATCTCTTCCAACACCGTCCCTTGTGTTCGAAAGTCTTGTCTCTCCGGCACGGATGACCATGAGCCGGGAGAAATCCTGGGGAAGGTTTGCGGCTGAGTACCTGTAATCCTCCAGTCTCATGCCTGTTTTCTTGAATTCAGTCACTCCTTTTTCAAGTCCGGAGACGGTGACTTTACCGGCAGGTTCCCACTCCCGGATGGTCGACGCTCTATCTTTTGTTCTTCTGAGTATCCAGGGAGTATCCTTACCAGTGTTGAAAAGGAACTTAATCAGGGCTTCAACAACATAGGTTTTTCCCGTTTCATTATGCCCGTAAATGAGGTTCAGATCCACTGGTTTCATATCGAAATCCTTCTTGAGGGGAACTACGCGGTTGATACTGATTCTTTCTATTCTGATGCCCATCAGGAAGTCCCCTCACTGTAGATAACCGAAAGTGCCGCTTCAACCACCCTGTCCAGCTCCGGTTCATCCCCGCCGAAGTTCCCTTCCAGTTCTTCTATCATCCTGGTGGTTTTTTCAGCGATGGCGCTTCTGCGACTGTCACCCGCGTGCTTAAGCGCGCTTATATCAGGTTCTTCATCTTTGAAGAAGGAGTAACCGTTGAACTCTTCCCTGAGAGTATTCAGTACCGCATCTCTGTCGGATGAATATCCTGCTGCGCTAATGCGGATACGGGCTTTGCCTGTATCTTTCTTCGCGAGGTTCCATTCCTTAATTCTTGCTTCAGCTTCCATGCGTAGTTTCAAGATCTCATCATTGCCTGGAATAATCACGAATTTTTCCTGAAAGTAGATAACTTCTGTATTCACATTGCGGGGAGTTACGATTCCGCTTGATGTATCGAAAATCAGGTATCGCCTCGCTCCCACTTCGTTAATATCAAGTCCGCATGGAGAACCGGGATAGTAGAGGTTCTTGTAATTAGTGGGCTTGTGAATATGCCCGAGAAAAACCCTCCAGGGATTCAGGCGATCCAGATCCTTCCTGTAGAGAGGCATATAGGTGCCAACCTCATAGGAATTACGTTCCTTCAATCCTCCGTAAAAATCACCATGTCCTATCAGTACCCATCTGATGCGGCTTATACTGCTTTCAAGCCCGGCCAGGTTTTCACCCATCCCTGTTTTCTCCATGTAGGGGATAAAGATGAAGTGCACTCCATCGAACTCAACAGCTGCCGTTGATGTGTAAATGCTGATATTATCTGCCACAATTGCCTTGCTGGAGATACCTGGATCATGATTGCCAGGAATGATATGGAACTTTATCTGCTGGTTTGCTTTACACAGCTCTTCAAAATTTGAGTAATCCTGATAGCCCGAATCAAAAAGATCACCGGCTATTATGAGAGTATCAATTTTATCCTTTTTCAGCTGAACAAGTATATCCGTAAGAGCGCTGTACCGTTCTGGATGGTCTCCCTTCTCTGAGAGGTGCGCATCGGCTGTTATGGCAAGTTTCATATCAACTCCATACTACTGCTATAGAACTACCATGATAATATGTATATTTTTTTCCTGTTTATAACCCTTATCAGATAAAAATCAGTATACGATTGAATGCATCGTGAGTAAAGGCTGCCTGCAGTGCTTTGGGTGGGTTACCTTTTCATAACCGCAAAAACATCCTTCGCCCTGTCGGAATCAGAACCCGGAGTTTCAGTAATCCCAGGGATGTAATTGAACACTTCCATCGAAGCCAGGAATTGAAGCGGTTCCAGTCCGATAAATCCTTCTCCGATTCTTGCATGGCGGTCCACCCTGCAGCCCAGTTCTCTCTTCGAGTCGTTGATATGGAACACCTTTATTTTCTCAAGGCCGACAACTTCATCAAATTCCAGCATGGTCCTGGAAACAGCTTCATGAGATGAGAGGTCGTATCCGGCAGCGAAAGCATGACATGTATCAAAACAGATTCCCGTTCTGTCAGGCATATCCGTGAGTGCGAGCAGCTTATCAAGCTGCTCGAATGAGTAACCCAGTGTTGTTCCCTGTCCTGCGGTGTTCTCGTAAAGAATGGCAGTGTCGAAAGGTGCACCCGCGAGGGTTTTCCTGACTCCGGCAGCTATCTTTTCTATTGCCTGGTCCTCACCTGCGTTGAGGTGCGCTCCAGGGTGCATTACCAGCCAGCGAATACCCAGGCTGTGCATGCGAATGAGCTCCTCTCCGAGAGCCTTTGCGGACAGCCATGGGACTCTATTTCTCGTTGAAGATAAATTAATAAGGTACGAAGCATGTGAGATAATGGTAAGGGATCCATCTTTCCTGAATTCCTTCTCTTCCTCCTGTGTGACCGGACGGCCTTTCCATTGCTGCTGGTTTGAAGTGAATATCTGACCGGAAACCAGTCCGAGTTCATGAAGTGTTGAAAGAGCGTTGACTAGGCCACCATTAACGGATGCATGAATTCCAGGGAGCATATAATCCTTTCAGTTAAAGGATCTGATTTGATTCAACAGTCAGAGGCAGGTTTTCTTGAACAGCTCGCGGTTGATAGCGCATTTCTCAGCAAGTTCGCTTCTTTTAACCGCAAGTGTCTGCGCAATATCTCTCGAAGACATCCAGGTTCTGTCCAGAAGAGAGAGCAATTCAACATCCCATTGATCCGAAGAGGGATCAACTGTAAGATTCGGGATTCCCGCTTCCTCCATAAACCTGAATCCCTTTGATGCATATGGAACGGAGATAGGCACAGTTCCCGTGACAACTGACAGAATGGCTCCGTGAAGCGGAACGGTAAGAAAGACTCTGCATTCGGCTATCTTCATCATGAAGTTGTGAATTCCTGTGGGCATCACTACAGTAGCACGGTCGCTGTGTTTCATCAGCGCCATTACTGCTTCGCACTCAATGTCATCCGAATTGGATAGGCTGCCGGTGTGAAAGGGGAAGAAGCGGATCTCTCCTCCGTGGGAGTCCAGATGATCATCGAGCAGACGTGCCCATTTCCTTCGAAGAGTGGATACATCGGGTTCACGGTATAATCCAAGTTTCCTTCGGATCTCCAGAGGGAGTAACCTTCCCTGCCTGTTTGAAACATTCCTGATGGCAACCCCGAGGATGTCACCCGGATTATGGGGCTGGGCAAAGTTACCGGCAAATGTAAATGTGGAATCAGATGAGAGCTTAACTCTGTTGGGGTCAAGACCCAGATCAAGCAGCAGATCAAATGAAGGTTTGTCTCTTACCGTAATACCGCTGCAGTATCCAAGCCATTTGCGAAGTTGACGGGGCGTCCAGCTGGCAATCTCTTTTCCTTGACCCAGACCGATTGACCAGGCGAAAGCAGGTTTGCCCAGGCGTCTGGCAAGCCTGAGAGGATGAAGGTTATAAGGGGTGTAAAGCAGCGAGGAAATATCCTGCGCAAGCTCACCCCCTCCGACTATTACAATATCAGCCCAGCGAACTCCACTGGACATGGCTCGGAGCCTGCCTTCATTGACATCAAATGAAACCGCGTTGAAGTCCTTCTTTGTCCTGTCAGGAACAGCGGACATAACGCCTATCTGGATGTCTCCGATGGAAGAGAGATCTTTCACCTGGGATGCGAAAATCGCTTCATCGCCGACGTTGGATCCGGCCTTCTCAAGTTGTCCCCATGAGGATGTAAATACTTTATTCATTGTAAGGTGAATATACAAACAGTATCAACAGGGGACATGCACGCTCTGGTGCGTACTCCCCGTTCGCAAGGTCTATTCATTACCGGATTAATGGACAAGAGACGATGAAGATCCTTCAAAGGCGATTATCGCAGCTCCAAGGGCTCCTGTAATCCGTGGATCATGAGGGATCAGCATCTTGAAGCCGGTCTCAATTTCGAGAGCACGGGTAACTCCATCTATAAGTGCTACACCTCCTGTGAAGACTATTTCCGGTCTTACCTTCGCCCTGCCGGCCATGGATGTCGTCCTTCTTGCCACAGCTGAGAATACTCCATTCAGTATCGCTGGAATACTGCAATCCCGCTGGAGGAGCCCCACAATCTCGCTTTCAGCGAAGACAGCGCACATGGATGAGATATCGACCTTTCCCTCCTGAGGGGAAATCCTGGAGTTCATCTCCTCGACCGGAATGCCAAGCACAGCTCCTGTCATCTCTATAAACCGCCCGGTACCAGCTGCGCAGCGGTCGTTCATTACGAAATCCAAAGGCTTTCCCTGATCATTCAGCTCGATGAGTTTAGAATCCTGTCCGCCAATGTCAATCACTGTTCGCGCGGATGGGAAATAGTATGAAACACCCCTGGCATGACATATAATCTCCGAAACAGACCTGTCTGCGAGTTTAAAATAATTGCGACCGTATCCTGTTGCGATGATCCGTTCAACATCCTCCCGGGCTACTCCTGCTGTTTCAAGCGTTTTCAGAAAAGCATTCTCCCCGTTCCAGGAGGGTCTCGCGCCTGTATCCACTATGATCGATTCGATGATCTGCGCTCCATCGTAAAGGACGATTTCTATCGATCTGGCACCAATATCAACACCACATGTGATCATATCATCTCCAGCATGGTCTGTATTCTGACAGAGAGCCTTTCCCTGTCGGAATCGGAATAGTCAGTCTCTATCTTCAGGTATGACAGTTTCCTTTCATCCTTCACGAAACGCTCGACAAACCATGATTCAACACTATATGTGAGACAGGCGTGCCAGACGAGGTCCACAACGGCATCCACCCTGAATTCTTTAATGAGTCTTCCGATGAGATCAAGTCTTCCTGTGTTGGGAGTCATACAGGAACATGGAATGCTGAAGTGCTTCCTGGCGATGGCTTCAAGAGGGTCACCCTGCTCATCCACGAGAGTGTCCAGCGGTTTCCATCCTGAACAGGTCTCCTGAACGACCACTACTCCCCCGGATTCTTCTATGATCTCGATTATCTTCAAAGTACCGTGTGACAGGGGGCATCCGGTGATAAGAATCCGTGGTGTAC
>JAUWJE010000309.1 GCA_030607835.1 Candidatus Fermentibacterota bacterium
AGAGCTATGAAGCCAACCACGACAGCGACTGTGAGATATACCGGTCCATCCGATGGGGAAGCCATTATCCCCACACCGTAGAGAATATTCTGAAGAGAGGGCCATATCTGCATGAAGAGGAGTCCTCCCGCGATCGCAAGCGGAACTGCTCCGAGGAATATTATCACTGGACCCGCAAACGTTTTGAATTGCAGATACATAATCCCGAATATCAGAGCCAGAGATATCGGGATAAGCAGGCTGAACCTTCTTTTCGCTTCCATCTGATTCAGGTAGTTTCCAACCCATCTGAAGTAGTAGCCTTCGGGAAGATTTATTGTCCTCTCCATAGGTGAAAGTGAAGTCTCTGATCTAATCAAGTCTCTGAGAATTCTGTCCGCTTCCTCAACAAGCCCGCCCTCATCCCTGCCCTCTGCGCTGAGCATGACATATCCGACAAGTTCACCATCGACTGACCTTATCATTGCAGGACCGGTTACAGTTTCTATACTGGCGACCAGGGAAACCGGGATCATAGAACCGGACATGGTTCGCACGAATATTCTGCCGAGATCCGATATCTCGTTCCTGAAATCTCTGGAATATCGAAGACGGACATCGATTCTTTCTCTGCCGGAAAGCACAGTTGTTGCGTCTACTCCACCTATGGCAGCTGCTATTGTTCTCTGGATCCGTTCAATTGAAACGCCATGCCTTGCAGCCGCATCTCTGTTCACACTGAACTCAATGTAAGGTCTTCGACCGGTTCTGAGGGCTGAAACGTCAGTTGCACCTGGAATCTCAGCGAGGATTTCTTCGATCTCAAGAGCAATTCTCTCAATTTCCAGATAATCGGAGCCATGAATCTCACACCCGATGTTAGTTCTGATCCCGGACTGGAGCATAACTATTCTTGTTTCTATCGGTTGCAGCCAGGAAGGTGCTATGCCAGGCATCGATGTGACTTCACGCAGTTCATCAAGAATATCGCTGGATGTGACTCCCTCTCTCCACTGATCCTCAGGCTGAAGGGTTATCACCGTCTCGATCATACCTGCAGGGGCTGGATCAAGTGGCGAATCAGCCCTGCCTGCCTTGCCGACAACTCTGTCAACTTCCGGAATGGCAGCCATCATTTTATTCATAGAGATCATTGTCTCGACGGTTTTTCCGAGACTTGCCTGATTAAGGAGTGAAGGCATGAAAAGGAAGCTTCCCTCATCCAGTGGCGGCATGAACTCGCTTCCGATAGCGGGGAACAGGTCTTTCAGTAAAGCTGTCAGTCTGAATTCATCTGAGTTGAATCCGATTGAATCAAGAGGGGAAAGTACAACCTTTGCTCCTGTCACAGATAAAAGTCCTATCAGAATAATGATGAAGGGGATAAACAGGAAGGTTCTGCGGTGGGTAAGGCACCACCTTAATACCGGTTCGTATATTGATGTTATAAAATGTGTAACCCTCTCCTGTTTTTCTGTTTGCAGCCGTTCCCCAGCCAGGTGCCAGAAGAGAAATCCCGATCCTGCGAAGACCAGTATGGAGAGA
>JAUWJE010000207.1 GCA_030607835.1 Candidatus Fermentibacterota bacterium
ACCACATTCACTCTCATGAAGACGGATATTGTTCCCCCAATTGAAGTTCGGCTTACTCGGGACTGTTCAGGTGCAAAAGCGGTATTTCCAGCCGGAAAGTATCTCTTTCTGCTCTGTGAAACAGAAAACCGCCTTGAAATAGATCTGATCGACAGTGCAACATTAAGCAGTCTTGAAGGCTTTCCGACATATTTGCATTCGAAGCCGGGAATCTGGGCCGCGGCAGGTACTATTGCTGATGGAGAACCGCTGCTGATGGTAGCCTCCAGAGTAGGAAAGGAAGACACCTTTTACACTGTGTATTCAAATGCTTCCATCGAATCATTTCCAGTGAATCTACCCCTTTGGAACAGCTTATCACTTGTTTCCGCCGGTATTTACGATGATGAGCCGACTCTGCTCATTTCAAACGGGAGGAACAGGGCTCAGCTTGTAATGCCCGGTTCTGCAAGAGTTGTTTTCGCATTCAGCGAATCCGGGACATCTCCTGCTTTCCTGAGTAATGGCAGCATCTACGGGAATATAGGAAACCTTCAGGACTCCCCGAATTCAGGATTCCCGATAGTTGATGTATTCAAAGGTGATTTCGACATGGACGGAACGGAAGATCTGGTCTGGGCTGGTCCGAATAGTCTTTCATTTCTGTCGGGTTTCAGTGGTCGTCTTCAGCTTGATACACTTACGGAAGGAACTCTTGTTGCCTGGGGCGGGATTGAGGGAACATTCAATCTCGCAGGAAGATGGATGCTGAGCGATGAATCCTCTATCTGGAGAAAATTATCCTGGAGCGGTTTTCATGAGTACCCCGGAATCGGAATACTCACCCATGACTGGGAAGGCAGAATTGAGTCCTTACAAGGAGTTATGCTGGGTTTTTCGGATGGTTTCTCTCGAACAGTCTCAACAATTCCGGGTCATTCTCGAGAGTTCTGCCCTTCAGGAGGAGCACTGTTGAGCGATCTCGATGGCTCCGGAACCGATATTCTGTCTCTTGAGGAAGATGGATTAAGGATATTCATGAATCCACTCAGTGGGAATGGCCTGCATCTTTCACTTAGAGTGAGGACGCTGGGAAATAAAGGTATGATTCTGGATAGCATGTGGTGGATATCAATATATGGATACGGTGATGGTTCACGGATCTACGCCGGACGGGAGGGAATCGGTGAAAGCTGACAGGCGGGGCATGACGCTTATAGAATGCATAGTGGCCTCGTTTGTTATGCTGCTGGTTCTGGGAACACTTGCATTTGCCTTGAATTATTTCGTTCAGGGCAGCAGAAAAATAGAACAGAGAAGAAGTGCGCTTCTAATAGCCAGTTCAGTGGTTTCATCGTACAACTCTGGAAACCCTCCGGAGGCAGGAGTATTTCTTAATACTGAAAATGCTGGTGGAATTGAATTCAGAATACGACAGACCGTTACGGCAATCTCACCTGGTATCCAAGAGCTGAGCGTTTCGGTGAACTGTGAGAACAATGTGGGTGTTGAACTTGTAAGAAGATTTTACGAGATGGAATAATTAATTCTGAATGGAGGAGAATATGAAGGAAGCGGGAAGAAAATATCGTGGGGGAGGCTTCACACTTGTTGAGGTTGTTATCACAGCCTTGATCCTGGCCATCCTGCTGGCTGGTGTTGGATTTTTCTTTACTAACATCATAAAACAGTCAGATATCGTGGATGACAGGACTCAGGCCATGGAACTGGCAAGACAGGGATTGGAGGAGATCAGAACACTCGACGTAGCATCAATGGGGTTTGGATTGACCCCTCCTGATACTATCGGACGCTTCGAAAGGTGTTTCGATATCTCCGAGTATGATCCTCTTTATCCAAATGCGAGGCTTGTGAAGTGTATTGTTTCATGGACAGGAGCTTCCGGTGCTCAAACCTTCAGTTTCAGTACAATTTTATAGGGTGGTGTAAAATGAAAAAACGAAATAATTCACGAAAGGGAATGAGCCTTGTCGAGATCACTATTGTTCTTGTAGTTCTTCTGGTGATCTTCGGTGCTGTTTTCCTTTTCTTCTCAAAAGGTACCGAACATTTTGATTATTCCAGACGACAGAACGAGCTGGTTACGATAGGGCGTCTGGCTCTCGAAAGGGTAACTGATGAGATCATCTACGCAGGTTATATGCCAAGGGGTGGCTGGAACAATGACGAATGGCATCCGGTCGTCATAGCAGGGAATGATCAATTTGAGTTTTATGCGGATTGGGAAGGATTACAAAAACCCATTCTGAATTCGGACTACAGATTGATAAATATCTCAAATGAAAGGTTCTTTATCTCTGACCGCGCCGGTAATGTAGACTCGATTGGGAGTAATATCACATCCCTTGAATACGGCTACCTCGATGAGCTGGGCAATCCACTGCCAGAACCTCTGGATTCCCTGGACAGAGACCTTGTGAGACATATTCAGCTATCCATTGAACTCAGCGATACATGGGGGAAACACACCTACACAACAGAACTCAACACCACTATCTCCCCGCGTAATCTGGGGATGAACCATAATATTAATCCTGCTTTCTGGCCGCCTCCGGATCTCGAAGGACTGATTGCTTTTAACGTTCCAGGTTCCGGTGAGGATCATAATCCGACCGTAGATGAACTGCTTATGATAAACAAGCTGCTCTTCTGGGGGCTGAGCGTCGTGCTTCTTAACGACGAACAGATGGAGACCTATGATTTCGTTGGCGAGGGAATCAGTCTGATTATACTCAGGCACAGGGATGGCGGCGCGGTCTTTCCTCATGGTGATATATTCAATAATCCTCTTGCAGCTCCTCTGGCCGTTCCAGTTGTCACTCTGAACGCCAGAGATGCTGTGGATATATTCTCAATGGGTAAGACTTTTTCAGAACAGATGAATGATGAGATGACTCCTGCAAATAACTGGCATCCTGTAAATAGAAATCTACCGCAAGTATATGACACATTCTTTGCATACATCCCAGCATCTGGAGGCATGCAGTCAGTTCTAGACAGTCTTATCTACAACACACCTGGCGATACACTTCTTACATACTCGGAAAACTTTACATATCTTTCCGGAGTATGCGTGAGAGACGAGGTTACTCAGAATCGCAGAGTTCATTTCAGCGCCTACGACGCCAGCGAATATACAAGTGATGGAGGCTGGCAGATATTCTACAATGTCATTGCATGGGGAATTGGCGAGCCCCCTTCCGAGTATGGTGATCTGATTGAATCAGAGGATTTTGAGGATCCTGATGATTATTCTGATGTCGAACCTGGTTATACAGGGGACGGCTGGTGTCATCTGATTTCCGATTCCGTCGACATTCCGGGAGTGATAGCTGCTGGCTACACAGATCCGATTATGAGATTTGATCATGTTTACTGGCTCAGAAACAAGAATCAGGGAGTGTTCATCGAAATATCCACAGACAGCAGCAGCGGAGTCTGGGACAGGATAGAATATGAGAGTGGCATTCTAGATCCTGATTACTACAAGATAGTGAACGGACCTGATTACCCTGGCGGAAAGATAAATACTTACAGGGAAAAAAGTGATGGCTACAACTACCCCTTCGGAATGGCGTGGGACGAGGTTGAAATCGATCTTGCAGATTATGCCGGGGAAACTTTATGGTTCCGTTTCGTCTTCGGAGCGGTTCCGATACCGTCGAACAATCAGGATGGTTACGTTATTGATAATTTCTCGGTCTGGGCCACCTCAAATGATACAGGGTTAGAGGAAAGGATCGATTTGTGGGGAGATGATTACGTTTTCTGGATGCACGATCTGCATGAACAGGACACACTTCTATGGACGGACAACTGGTCCTTTCTTGATCTCAATAAAGCTGATGAATTCTACCCTTCTGCATTGGGAAACGCCTGGACAACCTGGGGTATATCCCGCTACATATGACCGTGGAACCATGGAGGATACACTGACTA
>JAUWJE010000086.1 GCA_030607835.1 Candidatus Fermentibacterota bacterium
AGCTCTCAGGAAACTATGTGATCTACTTGCGATTGACCCTTCAGAGGTTCTGTTCATTGGTGATGGGCTTCTGGATTTACCCGCAATTATATTTGCCGGAATTGGAGCATGTCCGGCTGATGCGCATCCATCTGTAAAGGCTGAATGTGATATTGTGACATCAAACGCAGGTGGTGAAGGAGCTGTAAGGGAGATTGTAGACATGCTGCTGGAGAGCCGGAAAAATGTCTGATCTATATAAAGAAGCTTTAAGAGTGCTTAAAATAGAAATTGAGTGGCTGGAGGCTACAGGTGTTCTTATCAGAGAGGCTTTTTCAGAAGCTGTTTTAACACTCGCTTCCGCAAAAGGCAAAATTGTGATCTGCGGGATGGGCAAGTCCGGGCATGTTGGAAAGAAGATCGCCGCAACCATGACGAGTACCGGAAGTCCTGCCTACTTTCTTCACCCGTCAGAGGGGATTCATGGAGATCTTGGACTCCTTCAGAAGGGCGATGTCGCCCTTGTACTTTCGAAAAGTGGAGAAACAGAGGAAATAGCTCTGCTTCTCCCATGTTTCGCACACCTGGATATTCCTATCGTAGCGATTACTTCTTCAAGGGATTCATTACTTTCTCGTGCAGCCGCAGTTACTCTTCCGCTTCCTGATCTTCAGGAAGCCTGTCCTCACAATCTGGCTCCTACGGCAAGCACTACGGCTACTATGGCACTGGGCGATGCTCTTGCAATGGCACTTCTTCGTCAGAAGAATTTCTCCCCTGATGATTTCGCCCTGGTTCATCCAGGAGGAACGCTTGGTAGGAAATTGCTCACTCGCGTAAGTGACCTGATGGACAATGATTCCCTTCCAGAAATTTCCGAATCAGCGCCGCTCACCGATGCAGTTGCCTTGATGACAGCCCACAGGGGAGTGTGCTATTCAACCGGTAAAGATGGTAAATTGACTGGTATCTTCGTCTACGGTGACCTTGGAAGACTGATGAAGAACCGCGAGAATATTCTGAATCTTCAGCTTGGTGATGTGCTGATAAGGAAACCGGTCACATGTAATGAAAACGAACTTGCTTCAATCGCGGTTTCCAGAATGGAAGAACACGGAATCACAAGCCTTGTTGCCCTGAATACAGAAGGAAGACCCATAGGAATACTCTTCCTGCATGATGCTCTTCGGGCCGGCTTGAAATAGATCATTCAATGAAATCACGACTTCCTTTCCGTCATATGAGGCACTCGCTGGAACTGCCCCTCGCGAAGCTGATTGTTTTTATCGCTTCAGTTGTTCCGAGAAAGCTGATCTGGATCATAGCCGGTATGCTGGGATTTCTAGCATCGCTTGTTCCCGGTAAGTCCTCAAGAATATTCAGAATCAACAGACGGCACATCATGAAACCCTGCGGTTTGAATGTGCGTCTGAGTACTGTGTACCGGAATCTGATTGCCGGGATGCTGGAATTTTTCCATCTGTCGGGAAAGTCCGATGATGAATTTAATAAAGCAGTGGAAGTGCGCGGTGCCGGGAATATGGAAATGGCACTATCCTCCGGCAAAGGAGCTATAGCGATAACAGCTCACTATTCAGCATGGGAATTGATACCACGAGCAGTGAAGCTGCTTGGTCATCGAGTGGGTGTTGTCTCACGGAAGCTTGCTCACAGGGAAACATCAGAATACTTTGATCGTCTCAGGAAAAAGCATGATGTCTCGCTTGTTGACAGGAGCAGCAGTATTATGAAGCTCATGCATGTATTGCGCGAGAATACTGCAGTAGGTATTTTGATTGACCAGGATACATTGGGTGTGGAAAGTGAGTTTGTTGACTTTCTTGGACTTCCGGCGAGAACACCGGTTGGTCCCGCTCAGCTGGCAATAAGATTCGGAATTCCTGTTCTGACTCTTCATATTGCCAGGAAGAGAAACGGAAGATATATCCTTACTATCGACGAACCACTGGTACTATCAGATTACTCCGGAGATAATGGGTATCTTGAACTTACAGCTGATCTTACCGGAAGGATTGAGGAGTGGATACGTGAAGACCCGCATCAATGGATCTGGATTCATGAACGTTGGGCTCGTCGTCCTGGCTGGGCTCCTGGCCTGCGGTAAACCTGCTCCGGTGGAAATGGATCCTGATCGGGAGCCAATCCAGAACGTGGAGAATTTCACCCTTGTTCAATCGCTCGAGGGGAATCGTTCCTGGCGTCTGGTTAGTGATGAAGCTGTTTATGCAGAGGGCGACAGGCTTCTTCTGATCAATGGCGTTAATCTGACATTTTTCGAGGAGGATATTCCTGTCACCATCCTGACTGGTGATTCCGGGCGCGTTGAACTGCAATCAGGACTGATGAGAATATGGGGTCATGTGAATGCACGGACAAACGATGACAGGCATCTTTCGACTGAGGAAATTATCTGGAATGACGAAATGGGGGTTTTCCATAGTGACTGTCTCGTGGTGCTGACTATCCCTGATTCTACTGGAGAAACAATTCTGTCGGGGATGGGAGTTGATCTGGATATAAGTCTTGGTGCAGCAGAAGGGGTTGATATTGAAGAAAGTTTCACTGCGGTTTATTCCGGCGAGATTGATCTCGAATAGGCTTGTACTGCTGGTCTCCACATCTGTCATGGGTGCGGGAGTATTCACTGCGACAGCCGACAGGGCGGTTGCAAGGGAACTTGAATCCGGTGAAGTAATCCTTGATCTGGCGCAGAATGTGGTTGTAACCGATGGAGAGGTAACAGTCAGTTCCGACAGTGCCACTGTCTGGCAGGATTCCGGAAACGCTCTGTTTCTAGGTAATGTAATCGTCCTCATGGATACACTTACCGGTACTTCCGAATACCTTGAATATCTAAAGGATGCTGGAATGGTAACCATGATTGGGGATGTAGTCCTTACTGACGGTGAGACAGTTGTTGAAGCTGAAGAGGTTGTGTATTTCCGCAGCTCAGCCAAGGCAACTGCAAAGGGAAATGTGATAATGAGCTGTCCATGGTTCGGACAGGTAGAGGGACAGTATGCACTGTATGACAGAGAGAGAGGCAGTCTATTTGTAACTGTCGATCCTGTTCTACAAAGGGTGGAAGATGGAGACACTCTCACTGTTACTGCTGATCGACTCGAATTCTTTCTGGAGGATAACAGTGCTGAAGCTCAGGGAAATGTTTTTGTCTCAATGCCTGAAATGAATTTCACTTCTTCATCCGAATACCTCAGGTATTTTGGTGATGAAGACCGTTTTGAGCTGTTCGGTTCTCCGGTTCTCCTCTTTGAGGAGGGAGATATGTCAGGAGACTGGATGGAAATACTTCTGGAATCCTCCGGTGATCCTGAATCCGTGAGGATTGAAGGAGACGCATCAGGATATTTTCATGATTCCGGTGTTGATCCCCCGGCTGAAACCTGGTTTTCCTCGGAAAGAGCGTTTTTTTCTTTTGAGGACAGTGAGCCAGACTCAGTGAATCTGACTGGATTCGCTTCTCTGACGATGAAATCAGGAGGAGAAGCAGCTTCAAGGGATGAGATGAATACTGTACGTGGGAATACTTTTGTTATAAGATTTGAAGACGGCACTGCAATCGAGGTATTAGTATCCGGTTCAGTAACTGGAACATACAGCTACCGCGGAGGTAATCAGTGACTGAAAGCCGGAGAACTATGAACAAGATAATGGTCCTGAGAACTGAGAATCTTGTTAAGAGATACAGGAAGCGACCGGTTGTGAACGGCGTATCTCTTACTGTCGAAAGAGGAGAAATAGTAGGACTTCTTGGTCCGAATGGAGCGGGGAAGACCACCACTTTCAATCAGATCGTCGGTTTCATTCGACCAGACTCCGGTGATGTCTATATGGATAAAATCATCATCACACATCTGCCGATGTATAAAAGATGCCGGCTTGGAATTGGTTATCTGCCGCAGGAATCCAGTGTATTCAGGAAAATGACTGTTTCGGATAATCTGATGAGTATTCTGGAAACCATGAAGCTGGGAAAAAAAGAACGAAAAAAAAGGTTATCCAAACTTCTTTCGGATCTGGGTCTGGAGAGGGTTGCGGATCAGAAAGCCTTTACACTGTCAGGAGGAGAGAGAAGACGTGTTGAGATAGCACGCGCTCTTGTAACAGAACCAGCTTTCCTTCTTCTTGATGAACCCTTCGCGGGGATAGATCCTATAGCGGTTGATGATATTCAGAGCATTGTAAGAAACCTCAGAACAAAAGGTCTTGGTATCCTGATAACAGATCACAATGTAAGAGAAACGCTTGAAATTACTGACAGGGCTTACATAATGTACGATGGGAAAATACTAATCTCCGGTTCAGCCGGGGAACTTGCTGAAGATCCCGAAGCAAGAAAAATCTACCTTGGTGAAAGGTTCAAGCTCTAGTATGCCTGAACTCAAAATGAATCAGAACCTGAAGCTGGTTCAAACCCAGAAGCTTGTTCTGACACAGAAGATAAGACAGGCTCTCGAGATTCTTCAATTACCTTCAATCGATCTTGAAAACCTCATTAGGAAGGAGCTTCAGGAGAATCCTCTCCTTGAAAAGGAAGTAAATCAACAGAAGGAACCGGAGAAAACGGCTGAAGACGAATCTCAGAACTCCGAGGCAGATTCATGGGATGAAGAACCATCCAGGAGTGACAGCGTGGAATCCGATCCACTGGATATCCTCAAGCGCATTGAGGAGCACACGGGCGAGTATACACCAAGCTCCCGGCAGACTGATGATGACTCATGGATACCTGAACCTCCAAGTGAACCTACGCTCTCCGAATATCTTCTTCAGCAGGTTTATGCGCTCATGCTTCCAAGTGATGTTGAAGATGCTGTAGTTTACATAGTCTATTCTCTGAACAGGCATGGACTGCTCTTTCTGACAGAACATGAACTCGAAGCCGGCTGGGACGGCAAGCCTGAATTACTGACCAGGGCAATTGAGGTCGTTAAATCTCTTGAGCCTACAGGTGTTGGCGCCGGAAGTGAAGTTGAAGCACTGGAGATGCAGTTGATAGAGATGGGATACACAACTGACAGTCTTGAATGTCGAATAATAACCACTCATTTTGATGAGATGACGGAGAAAAAGATAAAACAGATTGCCGGTGCAGAAAACGTTTCACCGCATGTAGTACAGGAAGCAATTGACAGAATCTCCATTATGAATCCATGGCCGGGGAATGAGTTTTCATCCAGCGCCAATGCCGCTATCATACCTGATATCATAATCATCAGAGTTGAGGACCATTTTGAAGCTGTTCTGAATGACAACAGATTTCCGAGATTGATGATATCCGCGAGGAACAGACAGATCCTTGAATCTCCCAACACTCCTCCGAAGGAGAAAGAGTATGTGGTTAAGAAATTTCAGAAAGCATCCTGGTTCATTAAGGCGATCGCGCAGCGCCAGGAGACCGTAACAAGAATCGGGAATTTCCTCGCGGAGTATCAGAGCGATTTCTTTGAGCACGGGATTGAGGGTCTTAGGCCACTCACACTGCAGATTGTGGCGGACGCTCTAGGATACAATCAATCGACTATCAGCAGGGCCATCAATGGTAAATACCTGCAGTCACCCAGGGGTATTTATAAAATTCGTTTCTTCTTCAGCAGAGCTCTCCCAGGTGAGGGTGGAGACATATCCAGCAGATCTGTGAAAGATGAACTGAAGAAACTTATTAGACTGGAAGACAAGAAGAAACCTCTTTCAGACGCAAAACTTGTCCTGGCGCTTGAGGCTCTGGGTATAAGAGTAAAAAGACGAACCGTGGCCAATTACCGGTTAGATATGAATATCCCATCCGCGAGACAGAGAAGAAGATACTGATCACTGATAAGGGAGGAAGCAATGAATGACTTTTCAATGGAAATACTTCAGCTTGAATATCCTGAAGGCTGTAACATCATCCTGGGGCAGTCTCATTTCATCAAAACAGTTGAAGATCTGTATGAAGCAATCATCGGAACTGTTCCTGGATCAGAGTTCGGACTTGCCTTTTCCGAAGCGTCAGGTCTCAGACTTGTCAGGAGTGATGGAACAAACCTTGAACTGAAATCTATTGCTGAGAAGAACCTTCTTAAACTTGGCTGCGGACATACTTTCATGATCGTGCTGTCCAAGGTTTTCCCAATACAGATTCTCAATCAGGTAAAAAACGTTCCGGAGGTCTGCAGAATCTATTGTGCCACCGGAAACCCAGTTCAGGTGATCGTCGCCCGGTCAGATCAGGGCGGTGGTGTAATGGGGGTTATCGACGGTGAACCTCCATTTGCTGTTGAGATAGCGGAGGACATAGAGAACCGCCTGCAGCTCCTTCAGAAAATCGGATACAAACGGTAGCATAGACTGATGTGAAATTCGCAGATTAGTTGTTATTAATTTGAATCGAATCGTTTTTTCCCACTGCGTATCCAGTTGAAGGTTTCTGTCAGTGCCTGTACTATAGGAGTGGCTGGTTTCCAGCCGGTTATCTTCTCTGTCAGTCCATTCTCCAATTTCCAGTTGTGAGCCAGGAGTTCTTTACATTTGTCCCTGCTGAAGAACGGGATTCCACCGATCATTGAGGAGAGAGCCTCTGACATGAATCCGGCTGAGTGAACCAGAAATACAGGTATTCTGAGATGAAGGATTCTTCTTGTCGCCGCTTGCTGCAGAAGTCTATGGAAGTCCTTCCAGGAGAAGAGTCTGTCGTATGATGGTTCAAGGGTCTTCCCAATAGCTTCCGGATATTCCGGCAAATGCGCGATTAATTGAGCCAGATCCGGCGCGTAGGCCAGAGCGAATCCGCCTCTGTTTATCCATGGTGATATGAAAAGCCCCTTCAGCGCAAGTCTGAGTATCGGAGTAGAGGCTGGATCACGCGGGCCGAATATCGCCGGTGGCCTGACGATTATCCAGTTCTCAGTATCTCTGACGGCATATTCACCAAGTAGTTTGCTTCTTCCGTAGTTGGTTAGCGGACCTGTCCCCCCTGGACCCGATGCTGCCTGGCTGGATATGAAGATAAATAAAGCACCACTGGCGGATTTGTCTCGGGCAATGAGCATGTTCCTGGTTATCAGCGCATTCGCGCGATCGAACTCTTCCTGGCTGCCGGCGCTTGTCGCAGCGGCTGAATGAATAATCACATTCGCGCTGGCAAGAGCGGAACTGATCGAATCGGGATTCATAAAATCAACTCTGCTTACTGTGCATTCAGGTGGTATATCCGATAAGGATGAAGATTGTCTGAGTAATACATGTGTGGCTATGCCCGAATTAAGCAGTATTTCTGCTATGTGGCTTCCCAGAAAACCCGAAGCTCCTGTAAGTATTACTTTATTCATGATCTCCGGATTCCGTTGACTTGCGTGAACATCCTGATTAACTTCCTGCGCAATGCTACATATTGATTTAACCGATGACAAGGTGGAAAATGGATAACGCACAATTAGATGTCTTCCAGAAGTGTTCCGAGTATGACAGACTGGAGAAGGTTCGAGAGTCCG
>JAUWJE010000121.1 GCA_030607835.1 Candidatus Fermentibacterota bacterium
AGATCCCATTCGGTCAGGAGGAGTATATTGCCGAGAAATTCAATCTTCTGATCGATATGGGTTATTCTATTGGTAATCATACGAATATGCATACGAATTTCATGACTCTTCCCCGCTCGAAATGGGATCGGGCAGTTTTGCTGCCTATGGAAAAATTCCACAGAAGGCTCGGACTGAGAACTTCCGAAATATTCGCGATGGCGTATCCAGAAGGTAGATTTCCAAAGGACCAGGGCGCAGAAGAATATCTTTCACACTTTCAGTTTCAGAATGTACAGGCAGTGAGGATGGGTTTTCTAGCCAACGGAAGTGTCAGTTCCATGGCTCGCCTTCTTGATTCACAGGATGGAATATTCCGGATAAGCAGGCTTGATATGAGCCAGTACAGCGTCCATCGTCTACTCGGCTGGAGAAATCTCATGACCATGGGACCAAGAGAATACCTTCACGACCCGCTCCCCTCCCGCCTGAGTCATTCCTTGTAGTTCACTGCAATTTGACCATGTAATCCCTTGGGGGAGCTTTCCATAAGGGAATCATTTCAGGATACCCCATACACAGAACTGCTGTTAATTTTGTTCCCTTTGTATCGCTGGAATGCCATGAGGGTATCAATGGATAGAGTTTTTCAGCTATACCGTTCCATAATGTGCCTAAGCCAAGCGTAACAGCGTTGTGCATTGATTATAACTGCCTGATTTGTTAATCAACTGTTTTCAAGAATGACTCTTGAAACACCCCGCCCCCCTTCCGGGGAACGGGGTTTTTAACGACTCTACTAATTAATTCCTCCTCACAACAAAGCTTCCGGTGCTTACTTCAGAGCCGATGCTGCACTGAAGAAGATATACTCCATTGGGAACAGGCATTCTATCATCCGTATAACCATCCCAGTGAAGTACACTTCCCGATTCAGCATGACCGCTCCAGATCATCCTACCGGAAACATCAAAGATCTTCACCAAAGCTTCTTCAGAATATTCCACTACAGGTATGGCGAACATCCAGCCTTCTTCTGCAACACTGTGGGTAATCTCAACAGGTGAGGCTGTATTCAAAGATTCCCTTGTTCCGTAAACGCCGACCTCAGTCAGACCCGAAGCGCCACGTATCCTGATATAGCGGACAGTCTCTGTACTGTTCGGCGATTCAGCAGCAAACGGATAGAACTCCCTGTCAGAGCCGGCCACTTCAATTAACAGAGATGGTTCAACTACCAGGATAGTCTCATCAGTTCGAATGGATTCATCTGCCATGGTACTTACATCAAGGTAAGTGTCCAGCATTCTTTCCGGTACAACAGATGTTACAGTACATTCCTCACCAAGATCGATGACTACGGCATCTGCTCCATGTGATGGTGAATAGATTACCTCTGTACTTCCATCAGTCAGACAGCCGGGATTACCAACTGAGCGAACTGCATCAAGCGCTGTAGTCGGTACCGCTTCAGGCGTTCTATCATGTACCGAGGTCCTCTCAGCATGAGATGATGCTTCTGTTATTGTCATCTCAGTTCTTTCCGGAATCCTCCCGGAAACCCTCTCGACTCCAAATTCTTCGATCACGGAACAGCCAAGGGAAATAACTCCAGAAGGGCTGGTGGGAAATTTGATAATATTGCTGTAAGCGGACTTGTTAGTCCCATCAAGGGCAATTACCGCGTAAAATACCCGAGGATTCATGGGACTGGTAGAGAAGATGTCAGTATATGAATCGGTACCTGCATGAACTTTGTTAACAGGCTTGAACTGAAGGAACGATGAGAACCTTCTCAATATCTTATACGCTATCACATCCGTGGGTTCCTCCGGACTGGATGAGTAAGGATCATTCACCGATAGATCCCACTCAAGATCAACCTCACAGCCGGTTTCGGTATACGTAATCTCACCCCTGAGATTGGTGGGTGGTTCCGGTATCGTGTTGTCAGCGTAAAAGCATCCAGAATGCCAGCTGTCATGCTGGAACTGGCGCCACGGCATCTCAGCAGGGAATGAACCCGCACCAAGATCAAGACAGTAAGCGGTAGGACTGCCGGCATCAACCAGCACTATCTCAAGATGCCCATCTCCGTCTATCTCACCGACAGCAGGACAGCCCGTCAGATAACTGCCCACGGCAATCGGGAACCCGCTGCAAGTACTGCCATCCGAGTTCAGCGCCCACAGGTTGCCCTCACTGGTGCCGAATACTACCTCAAGATCGGAGTCGGAATCTACATCAACCAGTACCAGTGAACCTGGAATCTCTCCAACATTAACCGGAAATCCAGAAAGATCTGTGTAATCTTCTCCGGACCAGGCATATATGTTCAGATTATTACAAGGTAATACAAAGTCCAACGAACCGTCATCGTTCAAATCACCTACTGCAGCCGAGTGATATACACCTACACCAAGATATATTTCGAATTCTATGGAACCATTCGCACCATTCAGTACAAACAGTTTCCTCCTGTCAGCTGGTCCGCTAACATGATCTGTTCCAACTATGATCTCTCCGGTTCCATCCCCATCAATATCTGCAATCACTGGAGAGGCTTGAAACCATGCACTGAAACTCTTCTTCCATATTGTCGATCCAGTGGAACCATTAAGAAGGTAGACTGCGCTCTCGCCATAGAGAACATCTTTTAGATCTGATGACTTATCCCACTCGAATCCTTCAGCAGTACAGACTACTACTTCGAGATCACCATCTCCATCAATATCGCCTACTGCGGGAGTACTTATTACTGAAGCACCCCCAGTGGAGGGTTGAAGGTTACGGGACCAGGTCTCTTCTCCACCCGTGTGCTCGAACATGAATATTGTATGTTCATGTATCGTAACTTCAGGCGCCAAGTGCCTAGTGTAGAGCAGTTCTAAATGCCCGTCATTATCAAGATCTCCTAATACAGGAGAACTCTGTCCGGGATACTCACCTGTCAACAAGCTGTCTTCAGGATCTCCAGGATATACTGGCCATCCGAGTATGTTGGAACCATCATTCACCTTTTCTGCGCCGCAACCAGGTGTAAGAAACGCAATGAGATCAAGAGCATCATCTTCATCAAGATCCGCCAGTGCGGGAGAGCTCTTGAACATCATGCCGTAACAGTCCCAGTCGGAAATGACCTCTGGCCAGACACCTGGGATATGGGAATTACCATCATCCCCGAGAATATACACGTTGCCATCGTCACATATCAGTGAAACTTCAAGGTCTCCATCTCCATCAAGATCACCAAGTACAGGTGATCCATAGACATTGGCACTGAGTGTTACCGGTCAGCCGGGTTGAACTCCCATAACCGAAAAACTGTGATGGGTGTCGTTGTAACGACCATCAGAAGAAGTAGAGACAGATGGATCAGTCAGACCATTCGTATCAGTATCTTCTGCCTGGATACTGAGTGTCATTCTCCCGGAAGTACAACCGGTAAGATCATCAAAAACACCATGCCAGGTGTCTTTGTACTCCGGCTCCTCAGGACAGTTCGTCCAGCTCCAGTCCAAGCCCGCATCAGATGCTGTGATATCGTTGTATGGTGAAGAAACTCCCGCTCTAACGATGACAGAAGTCGTATCCATAGGCTCGGAAAATACCACAGTCACATCCAGCTGTTGATCGGGAATCACTCCACCATCAACTGGATTGTTTAGGACCGGAGTCAGTCCATCGGCTGTCCAGTAAGCCTCCCAGATCGTCCTGCCTTCGCAGGATATGATTACTTCCTCAACTACAGGGAAAAGTTGTGGAGCTCGATATCGATGCTCTCAGGATACGTGTAATCCTCATCGAAGGAGTAATAGGTAACATCAAGTCTATGAGGTCCATCTGGATACTTCGCCAAGATAGGATTATCAGTATCAGCTGATCCTTCGCGATCAGAATCCGTATTCCAATGTGTTTCGTCAATGTTATTAATGCCATCCCAATCATCTGCATCTATGCAGTTGCTGAGACAACATAAAAGCGCATTATATTCATACATATCAAACATTGAATGTCTGAAATACAACATTTGAGCTCGGGAGTCAGGGTCACCGCTGAGCCAGCAATCAAAATCAACAACATATTTACTGTCAAGTATTTGATCACCGCTGGGAAACTCTCGGACAACATCCCACTTGATTTTCTGTGGAGCAAGACTATTTCTGCCTACACCTTCTCCACCCGGCATCCCATCCCCGCGCAATGCTATGCCGAAAAAGAAATCCACATTTCCCGAAAGATCTGATGGATCTATCATTGAGTCGAATGCGGCGCTTACAGTGAGATCATCCCAATCAGTGTACCATATTTGAGGAAGAAAAAAGAACTCAAAAGGAGGATCGTGGTTCTCCGGATTGAATTCCCATTCATAACCCTCCTCAAACAAAGGAGCTTTATCGAGATATTGCAGGGGATTACCCTCAGCCATATGGTTGCTGTCCCAGTTATTCCACATGAAATGCACATGAGGAACACTGACACTATCATGCATGTAGCCGATCAATTCTCCTTCTGCAACATATTCTTCCTCAGAGAAACTGGGTTGTGTAAGATGTCCATACGACCAGCCGTTTTCAACGGCACCGCCCAGTTCATCGCAGATTATTACGATCCATTGAGTTTCATCTTGAGTGCCTGGAATCGGAACCTCATCTACTTTTGTTGCATAACCGTCATCCACGCAGCGAACTTCGTTGCAGTCTGGTTCTCCTGTGGTCGCATCTATATCTATTCCTGCATGGAACACCGAAGCCTCCCAGATACCATTAAGGTCTCCATATGAATTAAAAAGAGTATGGGATACATTCATTCCTGAAAGAGCAAAGGCTACAGGCCAGGGAGTGTCTGGATCTGGATCATTGCATATGCCTGTATTTGAAAACGCAACAATAATCGCGAGAATTATCAGCAGGTTTGATTCATACCTTTTCATTCTGATCCCTCCCTGCTGATCTGCCTGATAACAGTTGGAAGGCTAGTGTTACTTATTCTGAAATCATCCTTACGGGTAAGGAGGAAATATCCGTTGGGGGATACTACCGTTTCTTCGTGATACCGACCTTCAGCAGTGTCACTGTATACAAGCTTATTATCCAGATATACTTCAAGCTCATAGTAATAATCCGGACGATCACCGTGCCTGGTTGTTGAGGCTATACATTCCGCATTGCTTGAGCAATGAATTCTTACATTGTCATTTATTCCGACAAATTTGTTACTGCTTACCCATACTGTTTCAAATGTATCAAGTTCAATAACCAATCCGGTAGAGAAGCCGCCGGTGCAAAGATAGTCTCCATCAGGGTTATAATTGAAAGATGTCCTTCCGCGACCGCCCTCGCTCATACTTAAAAGTCTTGTCGCATAATCATTTTCACAGTCAAACAAGAACAACTCCCCTGTAGATAGCTTATCACAGATAAATCTGCCTGTCGAAGATATCTTCCCTCTTTCACCAGAACTGAATATCACCGGCGGAGAGACTCTATGTATAAGATTGCCGTCTGGATCGAAAACATAGACATCTCCCATCACATCTGTTCTCTCGTGAGTACGTATATCAAACATGCCATCTGGTGTGACACACTGAAATGCCACCACTTCACCATTGCTGCTGACCATGGCTTCGTAGTCGCCATTTCTATCGAAAGGAACCTCTTTGAAGCTTCCATCTGGATACATGAGACATGCAATGGACTCTCCAGGATGATCCAGAGTTCTGCCACCACTGACTACAGCAGCAATACTGGCATCGCGAGAAAGTGAAACAAACCGATCTACCTCAGCAAGATCTCCGACTCTATTACCGTATAGATCCATAATGTAACCGGGGTCGCCAAAAGCCCCAGTTGGACGGTATTCATCCCGCACATCAGTAGAGCCCAGGGGATTAACCATCATATGCTCGCGCCAGTAATCCTCCCCGGGCGTAATGAAATCTGCTTCAACGTAAAGAGGACTACCTTCCTCATTATAGAAAAGGTGAAGATCCTGAGCTATTGCTGATCTCATTCTGCAGTCCAGCCAGTACCTGTCTTCTTCCGGAATACTCTCATCATTCAGTATTTCCTCAAGCCATGGCATGGGATAACCGTCTGTAAGTGATGCTTCAAGTTCTTCTACGGTTTCTGCACTTAATATCTATACTAATTCTATATCAGAAGCTGCTTCAGTTTCCTGTGCTCTTTCAGCAAGCGATTCAATAACATCAAAAACACCTGATGCTGTTACCTGTGTTACCGCAATGACCATGAGCATCATCAATATGTATTTCATATTGTTTTTCCTATCTTTTTTAATATTCAGGATTCTCTTTCAACCCGGAAATAACTCCGGTGGAGGACGGATGGGTGAGTAATGTAGGGTTACGCCCCCCCAG
>JAUWJE010000112.1 GCA_030607835.1 Candidatus Fermentibacterota bacterium
ACCAGTTCAATCGTCATTGCAACGGTACCTTCAAACAGATGACCACCTCTGGAAGCCCTATCCTCATCGGCAAGGTTTACATGCAGATGAATGAATGGTTCACCCTCCTTCATGGATACATTCCCCTGGAGGGAGAGAATTTCAGACGAGGGTTCGACTGTTTCCTTTATGTATTCGATGCCGTCATAGCGACCAATTACGATATTTTCAAGCATTCCAATTCCAGCAACTATAGCGGCTGCACGGACTTCTTCTTTCACGCACCATTGAGCCAGTGTTTCCGGAAATTGTTCACCTTTATCGAATCGGATAATCGTCCGTCCTCGATCTCTGTAGAGGACTTTCACCTGTCATTCTCCTCCGTCCAACTTCTTCTTCCAGTCTCTATCGATCCATGTCCCGATGGACATTCCAATCTGTAGCCATCATCTTTTCTTTCCATGAGATACTCTTCCCTGGATTCCGGACAGACAAGAGGCCAGATCCTTCCTGCAAATTCATCCATTTCCGCAATGCTCTCGGCCCATTCTCCAGTCGCATCTTTAGTAGATGCTTGATTTGTACATAGTGTATTCATATTCGCATGGCATTGTCTTCTGATGGATACTTCTGAAAGTTTCTGATGACCGCCGAATTCACATGCTATATACGTAAGTAATAATGCAATCGCTGAAATAGCAACGATCCATATTATTTTTTTTCTCACAATATCTACCTCAGTACAATCAATTGCCGTGTAAGAGGTTCAGTACCTGAAGTACAGAATCTCGCGAAGTACAGACCCGGAGGAACAGGATTCCCATCCGAGGTTCTACAGTTCCATACAATTGTCCCTGCTCCACTGAGTTCATTATCAAGAATAACTACAACTCTGCCGGTAATGTCATGAATGGTAAGAATCCCGGATCCGTCAGGAGCAACCCATTCGAACTCCACACTGGATTGTACAGGATTCGGATAAGGTGCTGAAAGGAATGGGACAGGTGACGGGGTCTCTGAACCGGAGATGCCTGTACCCGATATGGATATATCTAATGTTACGGGAACATGATTCCTGCTCCATACTGTAAGTGCAGCCGTATCAGTGTCATCTGTAGTTGTAAGTGTTAACTGAACCTGTCCTGAAGCATCAGTATAACCAACCTCATACATCGCTGGTTCATCCCATACTCCCTGTATGAAACAGATTCTTGCTCCCTCCAGGAGACCGCCATTATCCTGAACAATTACTGTAACGTTGTTTGAACCAACATTCAGAGTATCGGGTCCATCTACCTGAAGAACACCATTTGGAGCCTCTGTCCACATGGGCAGTTCCGGGTCACCGAAGAGGGTGATTGACTTGGCGATCCAGTCATAATGAGTATCTGAGGGAATAAGGGGAATGAACTCGTCCCAGGCCATGGCGTGCGCGATTCCAAGATGGTACATATCCTCCATAAAGAATTTTGCATAGAATTCCTGATCAACCAGCTCGCTCCATTTGTTTCCTGGTTCAGATGGTTCTCCCCATCCATATCTCGTATTCATCATGCAGAACCCACCACCACCTGCTGATCTTATCCATGCCTCAGCAAGGCAATTACCTAAATCAAAGCCACCGGAATTGCACGCAATTGTATTCCATATTGATACTCGACCATGAGCGGATATGTTCGTAAGTCCTGTAAAGTCACTACTGGTCAGACTTCCAACACCAATTGAAACACTACTCCGGCTGCCATGTCCTGCATGATTTACAAGATGCATGCCATGGTTGAGCATCTCCATAGACAGGGCGTGACTCTGTGTGCCGGCGCTCTGGTAGTGTTTGATAACAGGTTGCCATGCCAATGGAGTGTACAGAGTGTCTACTTTTTCCTTTCCGGCACTTCCGGGACAGTAGGGACTGCTCCAGAGAATTCCGGTTGTAAAACCCATTGAAGTCTGCCATGGATCAGTATCCCTTGTGTCATCCAGTGAGGGGTTCTCGTATGCGATAACCTTGTTCACGAAGATATCAGCCTGAGAACTGTTTTCTACAGATGCTCTTCCAATGAAATAGTCCGGGTGATAATCCATGAAATCACCATCGATTTCACCCCAGATGCCGTTACCGTTAGCATCCCATAGATCTGTACCGACAATGTTATCATTCATATCCTGAAAGTAGATATCCGCAGCAGGATCGTCAACGTACCCTTCAGCTGTTGCCCAGCAATTTCTGTGAGGTACAAGTGGTGTATCTCCGCCGAGGAGGATAAATGTAGGTGGTGAGTCGTCATAGATATCCCTAAGGAAAAATCTCAGTTTCTGTGCGGCGTCAACACCGGTATATGTCATTTCAATGTATTCCATTGTGACAATTGAAGCTGGAATCCCCTTCATCGTCTTGTACTGAGCAAGAGATTCAAATACTGGAACAAGTGACTCTCTTGTTACAATCAGATATTCACCCCATGGAAGATCCTTTGCATCAACTGATGAAACATCTGACATACTTATCTGGTCTGTATTGAGAACGGTTCTTTCGAGCAGATCTTCAATAACTGTCAGTCCTGTAATACCTCTGCCGATTGGAGAATGCTGAATATCACCGCTGTGGTAATGAATCCTCATGGTTAGTGATGTGGTATAGGTCGCCCTACTTGAAACCGGATCCCAGAATACTGGGAATATTCTCATGTTAAGGATATTATTCCCCATAAGTCCACCCTGGTCTCCCAGCATTACTCTCTGATAATCAGGAGTTTCACTGTAGGATTCAGGATTTCTGCTTGTAGGTGAAAAGAGTTCCGGTTTTGAAAGGGGCACTCCCATTTGAACAGGTTTTATGTCATATGAACCTGGAAGTGGAATCTCACTAAAATGGATGATTGTAATTGAATCCACGTGCGCATCAGCGGGAAGTAGAATGTTGATCGGAAATACGGGAAGTGACGGATCGCCTGGAATGCCAGAGTTCGTTGCTCCTGGAATATAGAAGTATTCTCCGTACGGGCTTTCTTTCACATCAGGCTGCAAAACTGGAGATTCCCAGGTAATATTCAATTCTCCTGCTGAAACAGTTGAAATCAGGAAGGAAGCAAACAATAAGCAGCTGTATTTCATTTCACATCTCATCTCATCAGGTTTCCATCAAGGCAGTTAACCATCCCCTGCCAACGGTATCCTCAAGCATAATTTTTATCATAATTGTAATGGGTACCGCAAGAATCATGCCCCAAGCACCCCAGAGCCATGCCCAGATAATAACCGAAAGAAGGACTGTAACTGACCCGAGAGGAAGTCTGAACTGCATCAGTCTTGGTTCTATAATATTTGAGACAAGGTTATTGATGACTAGCACAACGATAACCACTGGCCAGGCGGCAAGGAAGTTTCCCTGCTCAAAAGTTGCCATTGTATAGAGTATCACACCTGCTCCTGCAATAAGAGAACCGTAGATCGGAATAAAATTCATTACGAAACATATAGACCCCCAGATCACGGCATCCTGAGTATCAAGAAACAGCAGCAAACCGAGTCCTATTCCTACTCCTGTAATCAAACTCGTAATAATTTTTGTAACAATGAATTTACGTGTATTCGATTCAATCTTTTCAAGGATGTTTTGAATATTTTTGTAATTGTCAGGTAGTGCACTTTGCATGTTCTTCTCAAGATTTTTTCTGCCGATAAGCAGGAAAGTTGTAAGAAACATGATCATGGCGAATGTAAATACTCCGGATAATATCGGTTTGGCAGCACTCGGAGCGATGTTCAGCGCGGTTTCCACAAGTCCGTTGATATGTTCTTCAACTGCTGCAGCATCTCCGAACAGACCGCTTGAAATCATCCAGTCCCTTATCGGTAAAACAACATTGTTCATGATTTCAGCGCTCTTACTCATAATCAATGATATCTGTCCTCTGACAAGAACATATATTCCAAAAGAGAGCCCAGCGAAGAGAAAAAGAACAAAAATAACAGAGAATACTGCAGCCAGCTTTGACTCTTCACTGATATGTTCTTTTCCAAATTTCCCCTTGAGTCTCGCAAGGAATCCGTCAGCTATTGAGGCTGTTCGGTCTGAGACAGGCTGCAGAAGCAGCATAAGGAAGAATGCGACCGTCATTGGAACGAAAATATTCGATGCCGATTTCAGTATAGTACCTGCTGCTACAACTCCAAGGAGAACGATCGCAGCCCTGAAAAACACGGAACTGTAATCCTTCATGGAGTCTCCTTTACTGACTGGATTGATCCGTACTCATCCGGTCTTAGATCAGATAAACAGTCAATATGCGTACGAACCTGGTCCACATCACTCAAGTCAATCTCGAAATCAGTAATTCCATCCGATATTATACTGCCTTTCAGCATATTTCCAGTGGGGTGCGCAACTCCTCCTCCTCCCTTGAAGATAACTCCAAGATGCTCTCCGCCAATATTACATCCTGCAACGAAGATCTGAGATTCAGCGGCTCTTGCCCTGAGAAGAGATCTAAAGAGTTCCCTTCTTCCACTGGGCCATTGAGACGGTACAAAAATAATGGAGGCTCCACCAAGAGTCATTCTGCGGGTCAGTTCAGGAAAGCGCAGATCATAGCAGATAATCCCACCTGCTGTCTTTCCGGAAAGATCGAATGTACCTCCGCATCTTCCCTGGACAAAAGCTCTATCCTCCCCCATCTCACTGAAAAGATGAACCTTTTCAGTCGTGTACGCGATTTCTCCATCAGGATTGTACACAACCATTTTGTTCACTACTCCATCGGGACTCATTACAGGCAGTGATCCTGCGACAATCCAGATATTTTCTCTGTCAGCCACCTTCGCTGGAGGTAATTCTGGAAGATCATCCGGGGAAAGGGCAAGGTCGTGTATTCTGGAAAGCACATAACCGGTCGAAAACAGTTCCGGTAATACAGCTATGTCAGGTACAGGAGGCATAACAGCCGCTTCGGAGAACTTCTCCATGTTTTCCATTGAAGAACCCTCAATAGGCAGTTCAACAAGTCTAAGAATCATAATCTCTCCGAATCGGCATCTGGTCACTTGTACAGTCAGGATATGCGATAAGTATATTTTATCGTATTATACATTATGAAATTAATGATGAAACACCTTCATTTCACATGTGAGGAGACTCCAGATGTCTAACCCCAGGATCAGCAACAGAGGCAACAATATACAGGAATCGCCCATCAGAAAACTAGCACCCATTGCAAATGAAGCACGAAGTCGAGGAATAAAGATCCATCATCTGAACATCGGTCAGCCTGATCTTCCAACACCAGTTGAATTCTGGGATGCCGTTAAATCGAACATGAGCAATGTGCTGGCTTACGGACCGAGTGTTGGACTTCCCATACTCAGAGAAGCCATATGCAATTACTACTCCAGATCAGGCATTTCACTTCTCCCCGAGGAGATTATGATCACAACAGGTGGCTCAGAAGCGATTATTTTCGCGATGATGGTTACATGTGATCCTGGTGAGGAAATAATCTGTTTCGAACCTTTCTACGCTAATTACAACGGATTCGCCTCTCTTGCAGGAGTAAATCTGGTTCCGATCACATCAAGTGTTGAAAATGGATTTCATCTACCTCCGAAAGATGAAATAATTTCCAGAATCACTGATCGCACAAGGGCAATTCTTATCTGCAATCCGAATAATCCCACCGGTACAATCCTGACTGACAACGAGTTGAATACGCTCGCTGAAATTGTTATTGAGAATAACCTTTTCCTGATGGCAGATGAGGTTTACCGTGATTTTGCTTTTGATGGCAGAAAGCACTCCTCCATTCTTGAGATCCAGGATATTACAGATCGAGCAATTGTGATGGATTCGATTTCCAAACGCTTCAGTTCCTGCGGTGCCAGACTGGGCGATCTGATTACCCGCAATCCTTCTATAATGTCTACTTTCGTGAAATTCGGTCAGGCACGCCTCTGTCCGCCTACCCTCTCCCAATACGGCGCAACTGAAATGTATAAATCACTGACTGATGATTATTACACAGCAATTGTAGCCAAGTATCAATCCAGACGTGATTTGCTTCTTCTGGAACTCCAGAATACTGAAGGTATCTTCTTCCTGAAACCCGAGGGGGCATTCTACGCAACAATTCGAATGCCCATTGATGATACGGATAAATTCGCGTCCTGGCTGCTGAGTGATTTCTCCATCGATGGATGGACTACAATGGTTGCTCCTGCTGCAGGTTTTTATGCAACACCTGGCAAAGGACTTGATGAAATCAGGATCGCATTCGTTCTTGATGAGGAAAAGATGCGTAATGCTCTCAGGATTCTCAAGGCCGGGCTGGAAGAGTATCAATCCTGTTAGAAGCGCAAATGTAGTGACAAACTGGTTTCCGAAGTTCCACTTAAGCAGTACGTCGAAGACGTTACATATGTGCGAAGATAAAGAACGAAGTAGACGCAGCTGTATTCGTCGCTGCAGTAGAGACCAGCGTGACAAGAAACCTGTGGTTCCTGGAGAGATCTACAGAATGTTGGTGAAATATGTGGGCTAGCCTCTGTTCAGGGCGCATGTCATGCAGTGCGCGGC
>JAUWJE010000278.1 GCA_030607835.1 Candidatus Fermentibacterota bacterium
GGACCGATATGGGGGGACTTGTTCCTCCTGCAGGTGAAGCCGACACTGCTGAGTACTATGGTGAGTTTACACCTCTTGATCCCGATCCAGAAACATTCCCTCCAACAGTCTACACGTATATTGATGTGTCTGCTTCGGGTATTATCATTCCCGACGGCAACTACTTCTGCTTCGGCTACGATGTTACCGGTATCGGTGGACAGGTCGATTACAACGGAACAGAGACCTGGGGATGGTACGGTGGCATATGGGAATCTGATGTGGGCTGGGCTCGTACAGGAGTTCTTCAGGTCATGGCCGATTTCGAGGGAGCTCTTGACCAGAGCACATGGGGAAGCATCAAGAACGCGTTCTAACATCGGATTTAATATCTGAAAGAGAACGCCACACAGCCAGAAACCTGTGGTAACTGTAGAGATCTACTGAACCCCCCGCACAACGTGGGGGGTTCTTCTTTCGCCAGTTGACATATGAGAATATTATCATATATTCATATTCATGAAAAGTATTTTCAGTGCCCTGGCAAATTCGAGCAGACTCAGAATAGTCCGTATTCTGCTTCGTGGACCGTTGAATGTAAGTGAAATATCCAATGTTCTAAGGCTGAGCCAGTCAAATGTAAGTCATAATCTTAGAACTCTTCTGAACGCTGGAATCCTGCTCCGAAAGGGACGTGGCAGCTGGGTTTACTACAGCTTGAACAGACAAGACCCCGTAATTAAAACGCTTATCGAGAGTATAGCCTCAGGTGCAGGGAATATTGAAAACTACGATGTTGACATGTCTGAACTGACAAGATGCTATGCAGCAAGAAGAATGGAATCGAAGCAATTCTTCGATCGTATCGCAACTGAATGGGATCATGTATCGGATCTGATGCCTGACCCGGAAAGTTACATTTCCGATGTTCTCGATATGTTTCCAGTCAACGGTCTTATTCTCGACGCGGGTTGCGGAAACGGTGAGCTTGTTCTAAGACTCGCGCGGAGAGGAACATCTGTTATTGGAGTCGACCAATCTCAGGAAATGATTTCTGAAGCGGGCAAGAAGCTTTTCGCGAATTGCCATAATAAGAATGTAGAACTCAGACTCGGAACCGCTGAACACCTGCCTGTTGCAGATTCTTCGGTTGATGGAGTTATCGCGCATATGCTGCTTCATCATCTTGGTGAACCCTCGAAATTCTTTACAGAAGCGGCAAGGGTGTGTGTCTCAGGTGGTCGATGCGCCGTAATCGAGCTTCTGCCTCACGATAACACGGATTTGAAAAGAACTCATGGTGATCTCTGGCCTGGCCTTGATCTGGACGAAGTCAGAGAGTGGATGCTGAATGCTGGATTCAAAACAGGAAATAAACGCATAACAGATGATGGCAGAGCATTCATACTGCACGGAAACCTTGAAGAAAGGAATGGAGATGGCTGATTACAAAGTAGCCGATATTTCACTTGCTAATTTCGGGAGAATGGAAATCTCAATCGCTGAGATGGAGATGCCGGGGCTTATGGCTGTTAGGGAAAATTACGGGAGAAGAAAACCGCTGAATGGAATGAGAATCACCGGCTCACTTCACATGACCGTTCAGACTGCTGTGCTGATCGAGACTCTTCTGGAACTTGGTGCTGATGTGAGATGGGCGAGCTGTAATATCTTTTCAACGCAGGATCATGCAGCTGCTGCAATTGCAGAGACCGGAGTACCTGTTTTCGCCTGGAAGGGTGAGAGCCTCGAGGAATACTGGTGGTGCATCAGAAAGGCTCTGACCTTTCCCGGAGGGAAGGGTCCCAATCTCATTGTTGATGATGGCGGCGATGCCACTCTTATGGTTCACAGAGGGTTCGAGCTTGAACGCGAGTTCAACGATACTGGAATATTACCGGATTCCGAAGAAGAAACCGAGGATATGCAGGCGTTTATGGACAACCTTCGCTCAGGCATTGGAGAAAATCCTCATTTCTGGACAGCGCTTATTCCCGGGATCATTGGTGTATCTGAAGAGACAACCACTGGAGTTCACAGACTGTACCAGATGCTGAAAGCGGGTAAGCTCCTGTTTCCCGCATACAATGTCAACGATTCCGTAACGAAGAGCAAGTTTGATAACCTTTACGGATGTAGAGAATCGCTGGCTGATGGACTCAAACGGGCTACAGATGTAATGGTTGCAGGGAAAACAATTCTCATATGTGGTTACGGTGACGTCGGCAAGGGGTGTGCTCAGAGCATGCGCGGTTTCGGAGCAAGAGTACTGATCACTGAAATAGATCCCATATGTGCTCTCCAGGCTGCAATGGAGGGATACGAAGTTACAACTGTTGAAGATGCTCTGGAAGAAGCTTCAATATTCGTAACGGCAACAGGTAACTACAACGTTATTACAGCTGATCATATGAGTCGCATGAAAGATCAGTCGATTGTATGCAACATTGGTCACTTTGACAATGAGATAGATGTTGCCGGACTTGAATCGATACCTGGAGTGAATAAGGAAGAGGTTAAACCCCAGGTGCACAGATTCAGTTTTCTCGATGGAAATGTCATTTATCTTCTGGCTGAGGGAAGGCTTGTCA
>JAUWJE010000180.1 GCA_030607835.1 Candidatus Fermentibacterota bacterium
ACCATTGGTTGTAAGAGTAAGCTCTTCAATACCGATACGGGAGATTCCTTTTATTATCTGCAGCACTCCTCTTCGCACAAGGGGTTCGCCTCCGGTTATTCTCACCTTTGACAGGCCAACAGTATTGTTGATAATCCGAACCACGCGCACAACCTCTTCAACAGAAAGGATATCTGCATGGTCAATAAGCGGAACGCCCGATTCCGGCATACAGTAGACACATCTTAGATTGCACCTGTCAGTCACTGATAGCCTCAGGTAATCTATTTCTCTTCCGTTCCGATCTTTCACGCGAAGGACAGTTCCCCGGCGGTGGAGTAGAAAAAATGAAAAGACAGAATGGCTCCAGATATCAGGCGCACCACGTCTTCACCTGCAAGTGCAAGAGCATTCACGTTCACTGTACTCATCAGATCACCTGAACCGGAACTCTCCGGATGATGCAGTTTCCAGGAATTACCTTCACGGTAAGCGATAACTCTGAGGAAATGCAATCTGCCAGGTTTTTTGCGATAATCAAATGTTATCTCTCCATGATATATACGTTTATGGTATCCCTTACAGCCGGCTCTCTTCCTGAGAAGGGGAAGAACATATTCCTCTATGGAAACCATCACTGAAACAGGGTTTCCTGGAAGTCCGAACACAGGTCTTCCATCCGGATCGTTTCCGAACAGCAGCGGCTTGCCGGGTTTCTGAGCCACAGTTCTGATATGCAGCTCTACTTTGAGAGACTCAAGAACTGAAGGGACAAAATCTCTCGTACCTTTTGATACACCTCCAGCAATAATCAGCACATCGACGCATTTCATAAGCTGCTCAAAAGTTGCCTTCAATGATTCGGGATCATCTGCGGAGTGAATTGATAGATCCACGGGAAACCCACCCAATGAGAGTTGTGCATTCATAAGAGGCATATTCGCATTTCTGACAGTACCGGGTGATGGTATCCATGTTGGTGGAATGACTTCTGTTCCGGTTGTGACAAGTGCAATCCGTGGCCTGCTGAACACGGATAGAAAACCCCGACCCGCGGAAGCAGCTAAACCAAGATGTTGACACGCCAGTCTGGTACCATGCTCCAGAACCATATGCCCTCCCTTTATATCCTCACCCCTCCAGCAGATATTGGCTCCCGGATCCGGTACTTCATCAAGGTAAAGAACCGATTCCTCTACTCTGGAGTTCTCGACAATCACAATTCTGTCAGCACCTTCGGGAACTGGAGCACCTGTCATAATTGGAGCAGCGAAACCCTGTTTAAGTGTAATTGTATCTGGATTCCCGGCAGCAATCTCTTCGAGAAGCTCATATCTATGTCCTTCTCCCGAAATCGCGAAACCATCCATGGCTGAGCGATTGAAGGGCGGCATGTCTATATCCGAATGGACATCATCTGCCAGCACATAACCGACTGCTTGATTGAGAGGTACTTGAATCACCTCAGGCTGACCGGAGTTTTCCAGTACTATTTGAAGAGCATCTGCGGTTGAGATCATCATACCTCCAGTTGATTCAACAAATCTCTGAAATCCGATTCAGTTCTGTTCCATATTTCAATTATTTTCTCGGCAAGCTTCGTGAGACTGCTTCCTCCCCCTTTTGAGCCTCCACGGTCACTCGTGATGAGTTTCGCGCCAAGCCTGTCCTCAGCATCTCGCAGAAGGAGCCATGCCCTCTTGTATGGGACTCCGGTCTCACTGGCAGCCTGCAGGATGGATCCAGTACTTCTAACCGCTTTCAGAAGCTCAATTCGACCCTGACCGAACAGAGATTCACCATCAAGTTCAATCCAATGTTTACCGTTTATCGACAAAGAGGACATATCTCTGATATTCATAAGAACCGGTACAATCGATGAGATCTTTTTTGCCTCCATTACATTCATCGGACCATTAGCAGTCAGGTCGGCTTCCAGGAACAGTCCAGTGGCACTCGGTTTACGGTTCGAATCAGATATGAGATGTATATGGTAGTCAGGTTTTCTCAGTTTGAGAATGGAATTACTCTCCCATATCTGGATATCCGCGTCAGAGGATATCTCATCAATAGCTTCAACCAGTTCCTGTATCTGAGAGTATCTGAAGAGTACAACCCTCGATGCTCCCGCTTTCGAATATCGATCTGTGTCAGATCCCTCAGTTCCTCGATCGATTTGAATACCACTCCTCAGTCCATATGTACCTCTTGAAAGTTTTATACAGGAGACTGACAGACCGATTGAATTGAATTTTTCAATAAGTTCGCAGACCAGAAGTGTTTTACCGAGTTTTCTTTCGTCAGAACTTACTACAATCTGACGCTGTATATTTTTCTTGATACCCAACCATCCTTTAAAAAAGATAGTACCGTTATATACAATAAACATAACGGGACATCCGTCATTTGAACACTCTGAAGGGCTGAGAATTTGCTTATAGAACTATTCGGTATTAATCTGCTGTTTTCGTCAAATTGAAAAAGATTTATCCGGAATGTCCCGGCAGGCAGGCAAGCTGACGTTTCCTGCTTGATGGTTTTCTAGCCACATAAATACTCTCTCCTGTATCGGGATGAAGGCCTGTGTAGTACATAGCAGTTGCCATAGTCAATGGCGTCGGAAGAAATATCTGAACTTTTTCAGGGCGCATATTTTGCTGGTTCAGCTCGCTGGCGGTCACATGCATCTGGTTCATCCCACATCCCGGAAATGCCGCAAGTATATAAGGTTCAATATATTGCTTCTTTCCGGCTTTTTCTGAGTACTTCTCAAACAGCTCCTTGAAATTTCGAAAGAGGTCCGGATCCGGTTTCCGCATGAGCTTGAGTACTTCCCTTGAGAAATGTTCCGGAGCTATCTTCAGTAAGCCTGAAACATGATTCGCGGCAAGTGTTTCTATGAATCGCTGGTCACGGAGCGCGACATCAAAGCGTATCCCGCTGGATACAAAAACATTACTGACTCCTTCAATCCGGGATACCGCATCAAGCAGTCTCAGATACTGGTCATGATCAGTTCTGAAATGTTGACAGATTCCGGGATAGAGGCAGGAATTTCTTTTGCATTTTTTTTCAGCATCCGCGTCATTGCAGCCCATGCCGTAAAGATTGGCAGTGGGACCTCCAAGATCTGTAACTGTTCCCCTGAAGTGCTTCTCCAGCTTCAATTTGCGCACTTCTCTCAGGACAGACTCGATACTTCTGCTGCTTATAGTTCTTCCCTGATGAAGTCCAAGAGCACAGAAGCTGCATCCACCCGCGCATCCCCTGACAACCGTAATCGAATTCCTGATCATCCTGAAAGCAGGTATTTCGTTTGTATAGACTGGATGTGGTTTCCTGGAAAATGGAAGGTCATATATCCTGTCCATCTCAACAGTGCCGGGTGGATGCTGCGGTGGATAAACAACGATTGCACGGCTGTCAGCCTTCTGAACAAGTGTGGAACCGGACAGGGGGTTGCATTCTCTTTCGATAAGCTTCGTCATTTCCATGAATGCCTGAGGTGACCGGATTACTTCCTCATGCGACGGCAGTTCAGTGTATTCATTAATGTCTGAATCGTTCAATGCTTTGCTGCTCATATATATAGCGGTACCGCGAATTCCTTTGAGATCCATTTCTGCTGAAATCCTGCCTGCTACCTCCCCGACAGCTTTCTCTCCCATCCCGTAGATCAGGATTTGGGCTTTCGAATCGAGCAGAAGCGATTTTCTGACTTTTTCACTCCAGAAATCGTAATGACTCAATCTTCTCATACTGGCTTCAATACCACCAATTACAACCGGAACTCCAGGCATTGTCTTCTGCACCATATTTACATACTTCAGAACAGCTCTCTCAGGCCTTTTCCCCGGTTTTCCACCCTCTGAATAAGCATCGTCCGATCGAATCCGTTTCAGGGATGTGTAATGGTTCACCATCGAGTCCATGGCTCCTGAAGATATCCCGACAAACAGTCTGGGAACTCCAAGACGGAGGAAATCTTCAGAAGTGCTGATATCAGGCTGAGGTATTATTCCAACCCTGTATCCAAGACTTTCAAGGTACCTTCCTATCAGTGCGGTTCCGAAGGATGGGTGATCAACGTATGCATCCCCTGTAATCAGAATGATATCACAAACTTCCCAGCCCAGGTCGTCCATCTCCACCCGCGAAACAGGAAGGAACAGCGCAGGCTTTCTCATAAGACCTCCATTTCCAGATTCAACCGACTGAAAAGCTACAGAAGGACACAAGGGGTTGACAAGTCCCCGAAAAAAGCGGACACTAATAGTGAACAGTTGTTTACATTGTAACTGAAAGGAGACGAAAATGAATACCGAGAACGGAACACTTTCCTCGGAAAGGATCGCTGCAGGCAGAACAACATACTTCATCGACGTACGACAGGCAGTGAATAAGAGATTCTATCTTTGTATAACGGAATCAAGAAGAATTTCGGACACCGGTTTCGACCAGAACAGAATTTTCTTATTCGAAGAAAACCTTGATGAACTCAGGAAAACTCTTGAAAAGGCATTCTCTGAAGTAGAACAGGCTGTTTTGAAGAGAGGGGAACTGCCTGAAACGGATTCAATCAGAAAGTTTGAACGAACAGGTAAATTGTGGACAGAGGAAGAGGAAAAACTGTTGAA
>JAUWJE010000274.1 GCA_030607835.1 Candidatus Fermentibacterota bacterium
CATCTATCTGCAATGTAAAATAGTAGCTGCTGTGGCTTATACTATCGCTCATGGAAAAGGCATTACTGCTTATCGAAGCATCATCGGGAGTCCAGGTGACCGTATAGTCCGGAACAAGAGTGAAATCATATAAATAGATCAGCTGGAGATTCTTTACTTCGCTTCCCCCTACAGTGAAGGTGAGGGATTCACCCATTATAGTTCCACTCCATGCTCCTTCTGATATGATATGGCTGGGTGTGGGTGAATTGTCACCGCAGGAAATGAATGGAACAAGCAACAGAGATGCTATCGATATTCGCAGGATCAGTTCTTTCATTTTTGTTCCCCTCTATTTGGAAAGATAATAACACACGGTTTGCGTATAGAACAGGATTCTGAGTTATCTTTCAGTTCAATACTGCCATATCAGAAATCATGCAAGAAGGATCGAAGTCCTGAATTGATGAAGGAGAACAGCATTCCGGTCCTCAGTGTGAGGAGAATCATGAATTTGCTTTGTGATGAGGTAGAATATGTGGAATCAGTGAATGAGGCTTCTCGAGCCCATGTAATTCCATCAGCCTGCTGTCTCCCAGCAGATCGCGGGGGCCTCCATCAGCACATATCACACCTTCATCTAGAAGTACGATCCTGTCGCATATGTCAAGGAGAAATTCCATGTCATGAGAGGCTATCAGCATGGTTTCATCCGATTCCTGCAGTAGCCCTATGAGCCTCCTTCGCGATCTCGTATCCAGACTTGCTTCAGGTTCATCGAGCGCAATCAGATCCGGTTTCATAACCATTACTCCTGCAATGGATATAATCCTCTTTTCTCCCCCTGAGAGGTGATGAGGAGGTCTGTCAATCAATTCTTCCATGCCCAGATCTGAAAGTGTATTTTTCACAATCTTCTCTGCCTCATCGACATTAAATCCGAGATTATGAAGACCAAAGGCCAGGTCATCTCTCACGGTAGGATTGAAAAGCTGATCGTCCGGGTTCTGGAAGACCATTCCGAAATCAGGATTGAATTTTCCTGGCTGAACCGGGGAGCCTGAAAGATTGATTGAACCTGAATCAGGTGTGATAACTCCCGCAAGGAGAAGGATAAGTGTGGTTTTGCCGGAACCGTTCGGACCAATCAACCCTATTTTCTGCCCTGTTCCGACATCCAGATCGATTCCTCTCAGTACATCCTGCTTCTGAGGGTAAGAGAATCGGACTCCCCTGATTGAAGCGGCAGGTTCTCCGGTTTTCCGGCTATCCATGTCATGCCCCTCTCAGAAGGAGTTCAGCAGAGACAATAAGAACCGCTGCTGAAATCACAACAACTGTCAGTACGATATCAGATCTGCTAATCTTCATTGTCCGGCTATCCTGAAACTTGACTGAGGTTCCATATCCTCTTAGCCTCATCGCTCTGAAAACCCTTTCCGACTGTTCGAACCCCCTTATCAGCAGTGTTCCTGTCAACGAAGCCAGAGTGACAAGTCCATTGACGGAAAGTCCGCGTTTCCTGTATCCCCGAAGGCGCATTGCTGTTCTCATCAATCTATAGTCATCTCCGAGCACGCTGATATATCGTCCCGTCAGTACTGCCATATCGGTCAGTAACCGGGGTATACCGAGACGATTCAGCTCTCCGGGAAGACCTGCAGAGGGAGTTGTGTGGATAAGTACGATACTAACGATCATGATCGAAATTACCCTTGCCCATATCATAGCTGCAAGGACCAGTCCCTCCTGCCTGAGAACAACCGGGCCAAGTGTCAACAAGCTTGTATGTCCTGAAAAGAACGCAAGTAGAAGGGGCATCACTGCGAGAAACGAAATCGGAACCCTCAAACGTGGCAGGAGCATGGAAACAGGTAATCCTGACAGAATAAACAGCATTACTGCCGACAGCAAAACCGGAGCTATCATTATTGTATTCCGAGCAAAAGCATATGAGAGCATCAGAACCATTAGTGCCGGAACCTTGAGCCCTGTCCTCCAGCGGTTCATGGGAGTCTCTCGATTCCTGGATCCTGAATGACAGCTCACCGTTCCTCCAGCATCTCCGGTTTAACTTTCAGGAGGAAAACAGCAACCAGTGCGGTGAAGATGCCTTCCACAAGCGCAATGGGAATGTATGCAATGGTTAGCACGGTGATGGCAGAGTGCTCCGCCTGCACATTCATGTAAACGGGAACAGTCTTAATAAGCACAAGGAAAGTTAGAACAGCAGCAGCAGCCACACCCAGTCCTCCGGCAAGGAAACCAAGAATCAATGTAGAATATTTCCCCTTTCCGAATCGTCTTCTCAGCCTGAATATGGCGAAGGCGAAAAGGGATGGCAGACCTATTGTGAGGGTGTTTACACCAAGGGTTGTCAGACCACCATGACCGAACAGCACCGCCTGGAAGAAAAGACCCATGAGAATCGCCGGGAAAGCGTACCACCCCAGAATCACACCCATCAATCCGGTCAGAACCAGATGCACGCTTGTTGGGGGAACAGGTATATGTATCCAAGATGCAACAAAAAAGGCAGCAGCCATTACCGATGCTCGAGGAATACCTTCAACCGGATCGCTCTTTCGACGTATTCTCCCCAGACAAAACCAGTTGACAGCTGCTGTACCTGCATATCCCGCAATGCATACTCCCGCAGGTA
>JAUWJE010000230.1 GCA_030607835.1 Candidatus Fermentibacterota bacterium
ACTGAAACGGAAGCTGAAGAACGATTTGAATTAACCTTCTACTTCAAGCGCAGGAAGGCTATTTGATGCGGTTTCGTCGATGGTCGGACTCTGTCAGATGAATGAATACGAGGGTCAGGCAGCTATGTTACTTGAATATGCTGTTGCGGGAGTGGAAACGGATGATTCGTATCATCTTCTGCTGGATAGAAGCGCGGAAAAACCCTGGATACTGGACTGGGAACCTCTTATCAGTGATATAATTAAAGATATTTCCATTGGAGAGAAAATATCAATGATCTCCGCAAGGTTCCACAACGCGCTTGCCAGGGGAATTTTATCTGTAGCTGAATCAGCAGGGGAGGAAAAAGTGGTTCTGAGCGGAGGATGCTTTCAGAACGTCTATCTAGCGGAAAGAACAGCATCTCTGCTTAGGAAGAGTGGATTCAAACCTGTTCTGCACTGGAGAATACCACCGAATGATGGCGGCATAGCACCCGGACAGATATTTGCGGCAGTAAATAATCTGTATACAAACAAATGACAGGAGACTAAGGATGTGCCTTGGAGTACCAGGCAGGATTGAAGAGATTTTCCAGGGAGACGATCCTATTTTCAGGACCGGAAAAGTAAGTTTCGGCGGAATCCTTCGAGATATAAGTCTGGCCGGTGTCAGTGATGCAGAGGTTGGTGACTGGGTTATAGTTCATGCTGGTTTTGCTCTTAATAAACTGAAAGAGGAAGAAGCCGCAGAAGTATTTGAATATCTCAGACAGATCTCGGAATATGGCAAAGAAGAACTTGAACACAATCGTAATACCTTACAACAAAATAATATACCCGATAAGGGTACAAAATGAAATATGTTTCAGAATACCGTGATCGAGCAGCAGCCGAGGAGTACGCCGAGAGGATTCGGCAGTTGGTTTCCAGAGAATGGACAATCATGGAGGTATGCGGCGGACAGACCCATTCCATCCTTAAATACGGTATCGACCAGCTTCTTCCGGAAAAGGTCTCGCTGATTCACGGTCCGGGATGTCCCGTATGTGTAACCCCGATTGAACTGATCGACCAGGCGATCGAGATTGCCGGAAAAAAGGATGTTATTCTTTGTTCATTCGGTGACATGCTGCGGGTACCCGGCAGCGTTCAGGATCTGATTGGTGTCAGGGCTTCCGGTCACGATGTGAGAATAGTCTATTCACCGATTGATGCTGTAAAGATAGCCGCACAGAACCCCATGAAGCAGGTTGTGTTTTTTGGAGTAGGTTTCGAGACTACAGCCCCTGTAACAGCAGCTGCAATCATACAGGCAGCCCATCTTGACCTGAACAATTTCTACATGCTTGTATCGCATGTACTAGTTCCACCTGCGATTAAAGCGGTTCTCTCAAGTCCGGGATGCAGAGTACAGGGATTCCTTGCCGCGGGACATGTCTGTTCTATAATGGGTTACATCGAGTATGAGCCTATAGCAAAGAAATACAACGTCCCAATTGTTGTTACAGGTTTTGAACCTCTCGATATACTTGAGGGAATCCACATGTGCCTGAAGCAGCTGGAGGAAGGCAAGGCGGAGGTCTCGAACCAGTACATGCGCTCCGTCAGAAGAAGTGGAAACCCCGAAGCAATTGAGATGATGCGCGAAGTATTTGAGGTTACTGACAGAAAGTGGCGGGGGATAGGTGCAATACCGGAGAGTGGACTTGGACTAAAAAAGAAATACATGAAATTTGATGCTGCAGAACGCTTCGGTGTCAGTGAACATTCAGTTGAAGAGTCCGGTGACTGCATCTCTGGACAGGTGCTCACAGGTGAGAAAAAGCCTGATGAGTGTCCCGCATTCGGCGGTAAATGTACTCCGGAGCATCCACTTGGTGCCCTGATGGTATCCTCAGAGGGAGCATGTGCTGCTTATTATCGCTACAGATACAGATTAACCAGGAGTAACCGATGATCTCTGCTGAAAGCTGCCCAATACCTATCTCCGACTATCCTGAAGTCACCATGGCGCACGGGGGCGGCGGCAAGCTCATGCATGACCTTATCAGCAGGATGATGTACAGAGTATTTTCAAATCCGATTCTGGATGCTCAGCATGATGGGGCTATTCTCAAAATTGATGGCGGAAGACTGGCATTTGCGACAGATTCGCACGTAATAACCCCTCTGTTTTTTCCGGGAGGTGATATTGGATACCTTTCCATATACGGGACTGTAAACGACCTTGCCATGTGCGGAGCAAAACCGGAATGGCTGAGCGCCAGTTTCATACTTGAAGAAGGGCTCCCCATGGAAACCCTCTGGAGGGTTGTCCAATCTATGGGTGAAGCCGCTAAAAGGACAGGTGTAGCAATTGTAACGGGAGACACAAAGGTTGTGGACAGAGGTAAGGGTGACGGAATCTATATCAATACTGCGGGAGTGGGTGTCGTGCCTGACGGTGTAGAAATCAGTCCTTCCAGAGTGAGAGAAGGAGATGCTGTTATTCTCAGTGGTGATATAGGACGGCACGGAATCGCTATCATGGCCATCCGCGAAGGAATCGACTTCCAGACGGTCATTCAGAGTGATCTTGCTCCTCTTGACGGAATAGTCTCAGAACTGCTTGAAGCTGATCTTGATATTCACTGCCTGAGGGATCTTACAAGGGGAGGGCTTTCAAGTGGTCTGAATGAGATTGCTTCAGCCGGCAAAGTCTCAATCAATATCAAGGAGAACCTGATCCCTGTTCGAGAGGATGTTCTTGGAGCCTGTGAGATACTCGGTTTTGATCCGCTCTATGTTGCCAACGAAGGCAGATTCGTTGCTATTCTTCCTTCTGAGAATGCTGAGAAGGCTCTTGATATTCTTCATAAACATGAAGATGGCCGACAGGCAATCATCATCGGACATGTTACAGAAGCGCAATACGCTAATGTAATTATGGAAAGCAGTATAGGAGCTGAGCGAATCGTCGACATGATGAGTGGAGAACAATTGCCCCGAATCTGCTGAGAAATTCAAAGTCTGTTCTTAATTCTCTAAGTAGACACAACTTAATAATCCACTGAAACGTCAGGGTTCGCTTGCCAGCACCTAAGCGATGGTCAAGTGCAACCCTTTGTTATTCAATCAGGACAACTCCGTAGTAATTCTGTGCAGATGACTGATTCCTAACCACTTCAATAGGAAATCCATTGTTGCGGACAGTCTGAAAAACATCGATGCCGCAAGCTTCCATTGCCGGTCTTGCCTTCTTTGGATACAGGCATTCCTCGTCAGTGAGGTTGCACTCCTCACATAACCTGCACGGACCGGCTCCCATGGCAAATGCCTTATGATAACCATCAAGAAAAGCCTGTAGTTCAATCCGTGCGACAATTTGAGTTATATCTGTGTGGTTATCGCCGTGGACGAGAAGAGCAGACTTATAGTCCTTAAGGATACTCGCCGTCTGTTCGGGCGACGGTGAGTACGGCGGACAGGTGAGACATTGTCCGTATCCGCCACAACCGTACTGGCATTTCAGCCTTACCCACGGTGCCGTGACTATTGTACCAGCAGAGATTTCTTTTGCTTCACGCGCTCCAAGTTTAATTGCCTGTTTTGCGTATTTCTCCATTGATATCTCCTCTTTCATGAATAACGACA
>JAUWJE010000213.1 GCA_030607835.1 Candidatus Fermentibacterota bacterium
AAGATCAGCAGGTTCAGGTAAACCAATGTCCTCGGGAGCGTAACGGATCATACTTCTGGCAATGTAGAGGGGATTCTCACAGGAAGATATCATCCTCGCCAGCCAGTACAGAGCAGCGTCCACGTCACTCGATCGAAGTGATTTATGCAGAGCTCTGATAAGATTATAATGCTCTTCTCCGGATTTATCATATCTCAATGGGGAAGATGAAACAGCTCTGTTCACATGCTCAATGCTTATCTGTTCTTCAGAAGTCATGCCCACGAGCAGCTCCAGTAAATTCAATGCGCGTCGGCCATCACCATCCGCAATCTCAGCAATCCGCTCAAGCGCCCCGTCCTGAATACCCGAGGGGATCATATCCCGGAAACAATCGTGCAAAACGGCTCTATTCAGTATCGACAGTATTTCGGATTCTTTCAGTCTTTTCAGAACATAAACTGAACACCTGCTGAGAAGGGGTGCATTGATTTCGAAGGAGGGATTTTCAGTGGTTGCACCAGCCAGCGTGATCGTACCGTTTTCAATATGTGGAAGAAATGCATCCTGTTGCGCTTTGTTGAACCTGTGTATTTCATCAACGAACAGAATTGGCCCTGTTCCGTTCACCTGCAGTCTTCGAGCATCTTCGACAATTGCCCTGACCAGTTTCACTCCCCCCGTAACCGCACTGAATCGAACGAAGTGCTGATCAGTGTATCTCGAAATCAGAAGAGCAAGGGTTGTTTTACCTGAGCCGGGAGGACCCCACAGGATGAAAGAACCCAGCACTCCCTCTGTGAGGGCTTTCCTGAATGGAGCGTCATCCTTCAGCAGATGCACCTGTCCGACTACCTCCTCAAGTTTGGATGGTCTGAGGAGATCTGCCAGCGGTGGCTTCAGATCATTTCTGATCGCATTGTCAAGCAGGTCCATTTCAGACAGAAAATACCTTATTCACAGGTGGAAGGAAAGGGAATATTCTCTATTATGAAGAAACCCGGCACGAATGCCGGGTTTCTCTTTAAGTTACGTACGGGAATATCTAGTTGATATCTACGCCCTGAGGAGCTCCAGCACCCATCTGCTGCGTCATTCCCTGAAGGAACATCATCGCAGGAATAACCTGTGCGGGTTCTCCCGGCAGAAGATTCTCGGCACCCTCGAATCCGAATCCTCTGACCTGAACAGAATGAGATTCATTATCTTCGAATCCCTCTACACTGGCATATGCAAGCGGAATAAGAGGAAGCTCGGAAGAAATGACTGCTACAAGTTCACCATCAGGGTGAATAATGGAGAATTCCATTCCCTTGACAGTCTGTCCTCCAGCCTCGACTTCCGTTTCAACCGCTGCGAATTCCATGTTATCGAGTTCGGCAAGGAATTCGTTAAGACCTTCCTCTCCACCTTCTTCGCTAAATCCTTCAGCAAATCCCTGCTGGAACTGATCTTTAAAAGATGGATCATCCATCATTCCTTCAAGGAACTCAGGTACACCTTCCAGATCAATGGCCATTATCATTCCCTGCTGATCGAATTTGATCATTCTGATCGCTGAAATGAAATCAAGTGCCATGTCCATGCTTTCTTCATTGCCGAACATGTCAGCCATTCCCTCCGCGTCAGCCATGTTCTCACGGATATAAGCTGCGGGGTCAGCCATGAATTCATCTAATGTCTCTTCATAACCCTCAAGAGCAACATTGAGTCCGCTTGGGTCAACAAGGATCTGAGCAACAAAATCGTCACTGCTCAGCTGTACCCAGTAGCACTCGGTTCCCCGATTCTGCTCTGTTGCCACCACTGATAATGTGATAGTCTCCTGAATGTCGTCTGCTCCGTATTCGATCCACTGTCCTACAGCAAGCTCCGGTGTTTCCAGATCAAGTATTGCGGAAACAGCTCCACTTACTTCACTATCACCGGCTTCCCTGTCACCGGATTCATCAGCGGTAACCTCTCCTGCATCTGTGCCCTCAGAGTCTCCTTCATCGGCAGTTCCTGGCTGTTCTCCACATCCGGATAAGGCCAGACCGATGATCATTATCAGCACAAACAGTAACTTCGTCATATCAACCCTTTCATGTAAATACAAGCCTCTTTGTCTATCGAACCTGTATCCTGGAATTATGCGAAATTAAACTCAATCAGTCAAATACACGACTACTCGGAGTTTATACTAACGAGTGCCACAGAGGGAATTCCAGCATCCTCGAGTTTTTCTCCTCCACCAAGGAACTCAAGATCAATTACGAATGCAGCGCCGGCAACTGTATTTCCATCTCTTCTTATTAGAGTTGCGGCGGCAACCGCCGAACCACCGGTGGCAAGAAGATCATCAACAATAAGAACTCTGCTTCCCTCAGGAAGTGAATTCCTGTGCATTTCAAGAGTGTTGGAGCCGTATTCAAGCAAGTATTCTTCGCTGATAATATCACTTGGAAGCTTCCCCGGCTTCCTTATCAGAACAAGTGGGATGTTCCTTCCCGCCGCCATAACTGAAGCAAATATGAACCCTCTGGATTCAACAGCGGCAATGGCGTCATAATCGAATTCTTCGCAAATTTTCTCCAGATGTTTCACGGAGTCTCTCAAGGCTCCAGGATGTATAAGTATTGTAGTGATATCCTTGAAATTCACTCCCGGAATCGGGAAATCAGGCACATTCCGTATAAGTTCGCTAATTTCAGTTATGCTCAGCATCGATCCCTCCATAATTTTCTGTAACAAATGCCAGCGCTTCCTGTGGTGAATTCACTGGAGTCACTCCATCAATTGTATTCCATGTTCCAATGGCGCAGACAGGTCTCCCGGCCTGGAGGGCGAAAGCGATTTCAGATAAGGTTCCATACATTCCACCAACAGCTACAACAACACGACCGGAAAGCGAAATTATCCTGTTCCTCGAAGTACCCATACCAGTTACGAGAATCGTTTCAACATACATATTCGCATCGGATGGATTAACACCTGGAAGAATTCCAATTGTATGACCGCCACCCTCACGGGCACCACGGCAGACGGCTTCCATGATACCTGTTCCTCCACCGCAGACAACGGTATAACCATCATCAGCAAGAAGTTGCCCAAGTTCTCTAGCGATTGAATATTCTTCAGGATCCGCGATTGCTCCGCCTACTACAGCTACCAGCTTAATCATAAAGACCTTCCAGATAATTGAATCCGGCTATGGAGGATATTTGGTCGGGGCGAGAGGATTTGAACCTCCGACCTCCTAGTCCCGAACCAGGCGCGCTAACCGGGCTGCGCTACGCCCCGACAACAATACAGCCACGCAAATTTACTACTAACTCATGAGTGAAGCAATATCACCGAGTTAACCGGAACCCACCAGAAACCCGATTCCAGCAAGCGCACCGGACATGATCAGCGTAACTACTGCACCTGCAATCGCAACACCAAGAGCAATAGATGGAATTGCCAGTCTTTTAGGGATTCCGAACAGGAAAGCGACTACACATCCGGTCCAGGCTCCAGTAACGGGAAGTGGTATTGCTACAAATAGAGTCAATCCCAGAGCTTCATATTTCTCTATTTTTGTTCCGGCTCTTCTCCTTGCTCTTTCAAAAAGTCCGTTGAAAAACTTATCGAAGAACTTCCATCTGCTTAGAAACCTGCTCACAGGACCCAGGAACCAGAGTATAAATGGTACGGGCAGCATATTTCCCGCAACAGCAAGAAGATAAATCTTCCACCAAGACCATATCCACTGATCATTAAGGAAAGCTATCGGAATACTGCCTCGTAGTTCAGTGAGAGGAAAAGCCGAAAGCACCATCATCTGTATCTCAGAAGGAATACCGCTCAACCACCCAAGAAGCACATCACCCATGCTTTCCCTTTCAACTTATTAATAATGATATGAAAATGGTCGGGGCGACT
>JAUWJE010000263.1 GCA_030607835.1 Candidatus Fermentibacterota bacterium
TATCGACAGCAACTCTGCACATGGAGCCAGCACGAACCGATTCACGAACGAGTGAGTTGTTCCAACAAATATGTTATTGCTGAGGGGAACTCTCTTTGATAGGCGCTCGCGAATTGTGTTTGCTGCTGCATTGGTGTAAGTGATGGCTGCAAGAAACCGGTGCGGAGGAAGTTCCCGCATAGCAGTAGTGATTTCATTGACCATATCGTGTGTTTTTCCAGCACCTGGACCCGCCTCGACTAATTTTGGTTTAGGTAGTTTCTTTTCCATCACTACCCCTCGATGAAATTGAAAGCATTTACAATGTAATTCGGAATGGCCAATTTTCTGGGTGAACGATTCTCTTTCTCTGCAGCCTGGGGCTCATCCTCAAGAATGGATACGAGACTGAAGGCAAACTCTGCCTTATAATTCTTGATCTCGGCGAAGAAGACCTCGCAGTCAATATCTTTTGCTCCCGTCTTGGTCTTGAACAATGGACCATTCTTCGGCTTTGTCATGCAGAGTGCTTTCAGGAGGATTTTCTTTCCGTCACCAAATTTGTTTGCACAAACAAGATCCTTTTCGAATGTGCTTTCCAGCGTAACCTGAATGTCGATGTGTGGAATGGCCGTGAAATCGGCCCGCAATGCTTTAGCTCTGTTCTCGGTATTCGTATCTGAATCACTATCAGTGAGCACAACACACTTCTTGAAGAACCCATTTTTTACAATCCTGAGAAAGTGCCGGAAAGCAATTCCATTTACGTTGATTACGGTACAGCCAAGGCTTTCGAGTGATCGTCCTGTCTTCTGATCGAATAGGATGGGTATAATAATTTGTTCAGCGATGCCTTCAACGAGAATAAGCCGTCGTGCGAAGAACATGCGAGATTTTGTAGCATCGAGGTATAAGCTCAGAAAACGAACTGCGTTATTGTCCTTAATGGGATCGATACCATCGAGGACATAATGAGCTGCAAGGGCACCATCTGAGTCACGATGAAACAGAATGACCGTATTCTCTAAAGAAAGTTTTGCTGCCACATGGGTGGAGTGCGAAGTCAAGATCAGCTGCAAAGAATCAGAGTGTTCTTTTCTGATATTCTCGATGTTCTTGGCTAGGTGGTCTTGAAGATGAGGATGTAAATGTGCTTCCGGTTCCTCGATTCCAACGAAGCGAAAACAAACGAAGGTGTCATCCCCTACCGATATGTTCGGAGCTTTTGTCAACTGAGACAACACAAGTGCCACATAGAGAAGGTTGTTACGACCAAGGCCATTGCGAGCGACTGTAATGGGATTCTTACCATAAGTCATTCCGATTTTCTTCAAGATATCATCTGTATCAGGTGCCGCAAATTGTAGCCCGATAGAATGATCTTCATCAGGTGTACCAAGTGATACAAGTGCAAGTAACTTTTGAACTTCTGTCTTGATTGCATTAAGTGATGGATCAATGTCGATCGCGTTTTTTAGGTCTTCGAGTAGTCTTTTTACATCTGTGTATCGAGAATCGCTCCTTTGCCGAAGTACGCGAAACAATAGATGCTGTTTACCACCAGCTATCAGTTCTTTCTCAGCGTCTCGAAGTGCATCAAGAATTTCAACACGTAGCATTTGCAGCAGCCAGGATGCACATTCATTTGAAGGACGTCCTCCACCGTAAATCGTGTACTTATATTCTCTAATCGGGAAATCGATATACCGGCTGTACTCGGATTTCTCTGAATTGTTACCAGACTCAGGGTTTGCTTCCTCATCTTTCTTTCTACGTGCGATTGCCTCTCGTTGCTCCTCAATCCATTTGTCACGTTTGAAGTTTCCTCGCAACGCGAATCGATATGTCACAGATGCTTCTGTCATTGCCGTGTTACTATACCAGTCACCGACCACAGAGTGTTGTTTGTCTTTAATATCGCTAAGTGTTGCATGAATCTCGACTTCTGGAAATAAAACCTCATTAGCTTCAATAGACTCATCAGTGACCTGCTGCCTGAAAGCGCTGATTGCAAAGTAATTGATATCGTCAATTTCCAGGCAGCGCCGCTGGATGACTGAAATCTCCTGACAAAAGAGCAGGGATAGTGCGGCTAAAAGATTCGTCTTTCCGATGTTGTTCTCGCCAATGACGAGCGTGAAGGGGCGTAGGTCCATCTGGAAAGGAGGGTCGGAGAAGTTTCGAAAGTTCTTGATTCTTAAGCTACTGATATACATGGCTTTCTCCTGTCACTTCATCATGTCCGGTGCTTGGACGGTTTATCTGCGCAATGTTCTAGGCAGCTCACTATTCTGGATAAAGAAAGCCTAGACCTTGGAAGCCAAGATCCCGAACACTAACTCTGGATTGCTACAGTTCAATAACATCTATTCGATAGATGCTAACCCATAAATAGAGCTACCCTTCTCGAGAACACGACATCTAAAATCAACTGCTCGTCAGAGCTGCGAAGCGGCTAAGAAAGGTACTCTAGATTACCTAGTCATATGAGTGAATTTATATACCCAAATCCTTTTTAGCTTCCTTCTTAAATATTTCCAAACATAGCTTTGTATATTTAAGATCATTATCAATGATTTCCGATAAAGGATTTTCATTCCAACTTAGTCGAGGTCTATTCTCATAATCTAGGAGCACTGTTAATGCTTTATTCGAAATGATGAATGAGCCTACATCAATTGCCTTTATAACTTCTTGATACGCTAGCTTATATTGATATTGTAATTCTTCTTCCTTTCCTTCAAAAATAGAATCTGGTCTGTATTCTGCCTCCAATTTTTGTTCGCAGTAATTTTTCAATTTATGGAGTGCATCAACAATCCCGGAGTAAGTTTCAGCTTTCTTCTCCCACCATTTTTCAGTACGAAACTTATTCAGTGATAATTTGACAGTAATAATGGCTGTCAATACAGGAATTAAAACTATTTTCGTTATTTCCCAAATATCTATCATTATTCTATGATCCTTATAATATGCAATAGCTGA
>JAUWJE010000085.1 GCA_030607835.1 Candidatus Fermentibacterota bacterium
CCGGTGATCCATTCGAGGTGGACCCCGCGATGGATGGTGGCAACGGTTACGCATGGCTTGTATGGCACAAGTTGGAGAACGCGTCCACTGACATCGAAGGTATCATCTGGACAGGGTCCAGCTGGTCATCGATATTCACGCTGTCATCCGAAGAAGGCGATGAGCGTTATCCTGATGTAGCCTACGGCGGAGTCGGTTTTGGTCTGGTATATCATGCGAGGCGTGACGGAAACTGGGTAATCGGTTTCCGAGACGCTCCCGATTCGGGAACATTCAGCAGTGAAACTGTTATTTCATCAGTTGATGAAAACAGCCGCTATGCATGCATCACAAGTGACGGCGCGAATTACTGGGTTACCTGGCAGAATGACGCCGGCGCGATTCTGTGTTCCAATCAGTCCGGGGGTACATGGTCCACTCCTGAAATCGTCTCATCTTCCAGCGGATGTGTCAGACCGTCGATCACGTCGAACACAACAGGTGAAGTAACTGTAATGTGGACTGCCGATGGTAATAAGCTCCAATGCAACACAAACAGTGGCGGTTCATGGGAGGGTTATTACACCGCTGTCAGCGCTGACGCGATTGATGATGCTTCTCTTGCCTGGGCAGGAGATAAGCTCTGGGCTGTTTACGGCAAAAGGGATACTGATCTTCAGTGGGATCTCTGGGCATGTACGCCTGATCCAGAGGGAATCGCCGGATCTTCGTCCCCTGATATCGGGCAATTTGATATTTCTGTGGTCGGACGAAACCCGTTCAGCAGTACTACGGTTCTGCAGGTTTCCGCTCCGACTAATTCCAGACTGAGGATTTACGATCTGAGTGGTAGAACGGTTATGGACACAGAAGTTGAATCGGGGCTTTTCACCTGGAATGGAATGTCAGATAACGGCAGTCCTGTTCCTTCAGGTGTATATTTCGCTGTTATATCAGACCCCAACAGGGCTGAGAGCTGCAAACTGATAAAGATCTGACGCCTTTTAAACACCTTTATGTGGCGCCCGGAAATACCTCCGGGCGCTTTCATTTGACTCCAACTCATAATAAAGCAATATTTTTTTATGCAAAGGAGTGTGGTACAGATGACTGAACCGGAACAGATTGACAAAGATATTGACATATCCAGTTCGATTGATTCCAGGAAAAGGAGCGGTGGTTCCAGGAAAAGAAAAATTCCCGGAATAGTCTGGATCCTATCTATATTTGCTATTGCTCTGATTGTTGTACTGATTCTGCCAACAGACAATTCCAGTTCATTCAACACAGATATCTCATCCGAGGAGCAGGAGCTTCGAGATCTGATCTACTCCATTGCCTGCGACATACATGAATATTACCAGCTTAATGGAAGGCTCCCTTTGATTCCGGAGGATATTGATATTTCTTCACATGCTGTCACCTTCGCAGCAGAAGATGATTCAAGCTGGTTTCTTCAATCGGGTGACAGTCTTATCTACTATTCCGATATGGACCCGATGGAATTCGCTAAGGGAGAAATCTGATGGCTCCCGGGAATCGTAGTGGATTTACACTTGTAGAACTGGTTGTTGTCGTGGTCGTTATCGGTATCCTTGCAGCTATTGCGATACCGAAGTTCAGCAATCTGTCCGAACAGGCTGAAACTCAGAGTTGCAGACATAACATGAGAAATCTGGCAAGCGCCCTTCAGATGTACTATGGCTCGACCGGTAATTACCCCCACACGAATGAAGGACGCCGATGGAGAAAATTTTCAGCGATTGAGGAGTACCTGCAGAACTGGGAACAGCTTGAATGCCCTTCCTGCGGTACTCATTACAGATATAGAATCACTGGAAGGAATTACGACACCTTCAGAATCAGAGGCTGGAACAGAAACTGCAGAAGGAATCATGGGATGTACAGAAATGGAATGCCTACCTGGTAAAAGCTATTTTTCAGATAGTCTTTTTGCCAGCATTGTAGAAATACTTAAAACCCATGCAAGAACCGTAAAGAAGACTAACCATTCCAATGACGGATTAAGCCAAAATGCAGGACGGACAGCGGGGATAGACAAGGTCACGCCCACTCCTGGCTCAAGAATTTTGGGCAGATAAAGGAATGAGGCAAAAGCCAGCACAGTAATGATACACGGAATCACCATCCATCTGGATATCTTTTTCTGCTTATCAAAAACAATTATCGAAGTAAAAAGCAGGATGGCAATTAGTCCACCACGGAAAAAGATCATCGCAACCTTTACATGCATGGACATGTTGTCCATGGGGAAAACCCCCACTAAACTACAGGCAATACCGGACACGATGCCCACAGATGATGCGGCATAGGCATAGATATTTTTTATATATAAACCCAGACCCAGCATGAAAAGGGCCAGAAAAATACCGCCTATAATTAACCCAATGTTAAAAACCGAAGCCAATCCTGAAACGCTTATCTGACCGAGTTCTGATATGAAATGGTTTAATGGTGAATAAGACTCCCCTTCTGTGCCTGTGTATGGAATGGCAGTTACTATTGAAACTATAACAATAGTTCCCACACCGATCAGACCGGCAATTGCAGTTAGTTTGTAAATTAATAACTTTTTCATTTAACTTGAAACACCATTGTCGTAGAAGCCCCAAACCCCAGGAGCCTCCGTAGATAGCCGAACTGTTCGGTGCGTGTGGGAATGAATCCCTGTCGCTCATATAAGCGCCTGGCAGCCGGGTTGGTATCAATCACATCGAGTCGTATATGGGAATACCCATTTTCGCGAGCATATCGCTTTAGTTCATCCAGCAGCTTTGTGCCTATGCCTTTTCCGCGCATATCCTGTTTCACGGCGATACCATCCATTAGCAGCTCTGATTCTTGCGGCTGCCTTTCATACAGGCTAAACACCATTGCAGCCCATGAGCCACTCAAGAGGCCTAAATGCTGGAATAGCTTTCTCGAGGTCATGCCTTTAGTAAATGCCCCCTGAGGCGTCTGAAACCCCGCCAGGCCAGCCAGATTACCATTCGCAATTGCAGCCCCCGAGAACGGCAATAACAATGAGTCGGCCAGTAATAGCAGACGTTTTTCCTGGTTTCGCACTGCAACTGAAAATTTTGCCCCGAATGCTATATCATACAGTTGCGCTGCGTCATTGCGCAGAGACTCTGGTATACCGAACTGATACTTGATTTCGTCGATCATCACACCTTTTCATTTTTTTCCGTAATCCCAACATCCAGAATAACCTGCACAAGAGTCAACCAAGCCTACCCAAAGCGGTTGTGTCAGGTTCATTCTGTTGTTCGCAATTCAATTTCTTTCATGCAATTGAAACAATACATAATGATCTCAAATCAATTCTTTCTGATGTATATTGCCTGAAAATATCGTCCTTCTCCAATTATTGATTCGGGGGATGCAAATAATCCATCTCGAACCAAATTCTCATTAATATTTCCGAGTACTTGATGCCATAACCCATTCGCGATTTCTTTTTCATCTACTCCATGTAACACAGCAGATAATCCCTGTATTTTGCCTTTTAGATTGCTGAATTCGCTTGCTACCTCAGTCCCAATCAACTCAATTAAGTAGTTTGAGATATCATCTATCGCTCTTACATCATCTGCATCAAACAATGGAACTGTTATTCTTACCCTACCAGATTCATCCATTTCAATATATTTCAATTTTTCAAGGAATTTAGCAGCATCCTTCTCTTCATCCGAAAAGGATGAATCTGATTTCTCAGCACATAGTACTTTTGTAACTATTTCTGCACACACCTGAGTCAAATGTGGATTTTGCTGTTCAAGGATATGTATGTAAGAAGAATTCAGACTCAGGTTTGGAGTAACATCTGTCAGTTGCGAGGTTACTTGTCTCATGAATCTGAACATGTCTTGTCTATTACCATTACTATCCCCAAAACTTGCGAAATCTACACCGGCGGCACTTTTACAGTTGCGGCTGCAAAGCAGCTTGTCACTGGCGGATGATACAACTTCATTCTGCTCAAAACCAATAAGAATGTAGTCTCTATGATCGTACTGAGGTTTTGAGATGCTTAAAATGCCCCTCCTGCTGAATTCAAAGAAAGTAGTTCCATCGAGAATATCACAACCAATTACATGATATAGGATTCTATCATATCCAAATTCATCCAAGCATTTGATGCTGGAGGCAAAATTCTGGATTTCCTGCTTATATCTCATAATCTTCTGACTTAACCTGAACGCAATCGAGCTGGTGAGATTGTCTATTATGGGAAGATCCTTCTCTAATATCACCAGGAATGATACTGAATACCTGTTTTGTTTTTTCGTCACCATGCCGATTTTTTCCATATTGGATAGCAAATCATCCAGATCAACTGGGCTAGTGTCTAATTTTGATGCAATATCATATTTTGTTAATTCATAGCTATTTGCGTTTGCGATTTCAAACAGTATTTCAGGAGCCCATTTCTGCTCATACAAATAAATGGGATTGTGCTTATCAAATTCTCCAGGATCACCGAAGGAATACAAATCTATCTTTCTGGGCATGGTGTTCCTTTCTGTATTTCTATCATTACAAAGAGCAAAAGTACTTCATGCGATATTTCGCTTGCGAACAATGATTATGTGGACTCAACATTTCTTTTACAGTTTTCCTCTGCCTAACGTTATTAATTTAAGTAGTGAGTTGTCAATGGACATGACAATCTCGGATTTTGACAGAAAAGCAAACGTATGTACACTAAGGTAGGTAAAAACCGTGGATATGTAGAGTCCACATATCAAGGAGGTTCAATAATTATGACTTACGATCCAAGTGAATACAAAGAGAAGCTGGAAACTATGAACTTGGTACAAAAGAATCATATAGCGTGCTTGGTCGAGTGAGTAAAACATTTCTCTTGCTGGAAAAACCGAGTGATGCTGAATTTGCTGATATTGGTGAAACATTCGAGTAGACAGCTAATTTTCCGGGATTTCCCCAGCTTTCTTCAGAGCATACTTGGCCATAATCGGTCCGATGATCTCAAAGATAATACAGGTAGCTGTGACTGTTGTGATTACTGCAATACCGATTTCTGAGCCGTGTGTGCCCAACTGCGAGAATTGCTGCGCGACCGCGATGGAAAGACCAATCGCCACACCAGCCTGAGAAAGTATGCCTATTCCAAGATATTTTCTGATATTGGACGGAGCTTTTCCAATCCGTGCTCCAAATCCTGCTCCAATAATTTTTCCCGCTGATCTCGCGAGTATGTAGACCAGTCCAAGAAGTCCCAGAGAAGGTAGAGAAGCCAGATTCAGGTGCGCACCAGCTATGAAGAAAAACAGTATGAAGATCAGGGGCATCAGTGGTCGTAATCGATTTGCGACAATGCCTGATTCACTTCTGGATGTATTGGAAAGTACAAAACCCATAGCCATCGGCGTGAGAATAGGAGAGAAACCATATGTTATGGCAAGTCCTACGGCAACACATACGAATCCGAAAGTCAGAGCTGGAATATTATCGTGTGAGCGGATAAGTCTGACCAGTCTTGTATACACAATACCGATAAGTAGACCTGCAGCGATACTGATTACAATCTCGAGAGCCGGTTTACCTGCTGTTGCAATTATGTTCGCGGATCCGCCTGTCTCAGAGCTGAGAAGTGATTTACTCAGAGCAGCCGCGAATCCGAAAATAAGGACAGCGATTCCGTCATCAAAACCAACCACCGCATACAGAGCCTGCGTGAGAGTTCCCTTAGCCTTGTATTCCTGAAGAACCGCAACCGTTCCGGCTGGAGCAGTTGCCGGAGCCATGGCGCCGAAAATAAGCGCCATAGGCCAGTCTCCACCGGAAATTAGCAGTACACCAAGAGTAACCAGAGCGAATGTAAAGAGAGTTTCGCAGAGGAGAATTGCAGTCAGGCTCCTGCCAAGTCGTTTGAGTACACTGAGATTCAATTCAGAACCAATACTAAAAGCTACGAAACCCAGCGCGATTTCAGGTATAAATGAAAGATGTTCAAGTATTTCCACATTGTATATTTGCAGAATGGAAACACCCATTATAGCACCAGCAATCATGAAACCGATGAGAGAAGGCAATCCGATTTTTCGGGCAACTTTACCGGCATATAAACCGGTGAGAATCGCAAATCCAACAAGAGCGATTAGAGATACGGCCATTTTAGCTTTCCAGAGAACCGTGAACGGAATGCAGATCGGAGACAGTTATCATAATATCTGTTCTTTCGGAGAGCGGTCCGCAGATGAATTCGATGTTTCTTATTGTTGCGTTAACTAGTTCATTTCTGATTACAGACACGATTATTCGGTTAAAATGCTGTATGTCTGTATTCCAGAAACCCGCATAGAAAGGAATATTCATCAGATATCTTGTTGATTCATCCGCGTCCATAATCATGGATGAGGCAGTTTCAGCTGTCGCGAAGACCTGCAGAAGCTCATCGAAAACGCTTTCATCCTGCACAAAAAGGTGAAGAAGCTTTTTTCCTGACCGCGCAGACCTGTCTTCGTCCGGGGAAGAGGTATCAGAGAGGATTTTGTACGCGATTGCAGGAGTTTCTGCCTTTCGAATATTATTTCTCAGTTCTTCACTCCGGAAAGCCTGAGCGAGAGAAGAGAGTAATTGAAGGTGTATTCGTGGATGTTTTTCGGGACCAATTACGAATGGGATAAGATCAACCTTTTCATTATCAGAAGCGTTGAAATCGATACCATTGGATAGAACGACCAGACCCGCGACGAATCCGGACATATCCGGTATTCTGCAGTGAGGTATCGCGACTCCGTGACCGCATGCCGTTGAGGACAATTTCTCCCGGTCAGAAAGAGCATTGTAGATTGTATCTTTACTGATATTCTTCAGAGGTTCAGCTGATGACGCGAGTGATGCTATTTCCCGGAGAAGCTGTTCACTGGAATCAGGCGCGAGATTTATGGATACCGAACCTGGTTCAATTGTTTCAGATAGCTTCATTGCAAGCCTCCAGTGTTTACATGGATTGAACTTAATTCAAGCCTACTATCAATTAAGATATACTCAGACCAGGAATGTCAAGCAGTTCATCGAAATTCTCAATCGTCCTGACAAGCCCTGGAGTGATGAAATCCTCCCTTTCAGCTGACCAAGTTCGATCTCTGACAACATGAACAGCTTGAATTCCAAGCGAAAGAGCTGGATTGATATCCGATCGCGGACTGTTTCCCACCAGTATGCATCTGTCCGGAGTCATATTGTAATGATTAATAAGATCTTCAAGGTTGGCGACAGTCTTCTCAGGTACGATTCTTATATTGTCAACAAGCTGCGCAAGACCGGATTTCATGAACTTGTTGTGCTGATGCTCCTGTTCTCCCATCGTGTATATGACTGTAGTGACAGGCTGTGATTCAATTGTTTGCAGAGTCTCAATTACTCCAGGCATCAGTATTACCGGATGTTCAAGAAGAGTGTTTTCAATATCGCGAAGGGAAGTATGTACCCACGATGGAGCCTCCGGAACGAACTCGGTCATTATCTGCCGTA
>JAUWJE010000220.1 GCA_030607835.1 Candidatus Fermentibacterota bacterium
AAGTTTTCTGAGCGGGAGCATCTAAGGAGGTAGTAGGAGACACTATGGACATCATCCAATCCACCAGAGAAGATATCGGTCGTGTAGCAACACAACACGTCACTAAGGGTTGGGCCGACGCCAACGCGGGAAATATCTCCGTTCTGCTTCCGGAAGGAACAGATGACGCGATATGGGAGAATCAGGTTTTCTCCGATCCGCTCCCGATACCAATGCCTGAACTGGCCGGAAGAACTTTCCTGGTAACCTGTGCCTGGAGTCGATTCAGAACACTTCAGCAGAGACTCGACACCGAAATAGTCCCTGTCAGGGTCTCCTCTGATGGACTGAAAATCATCAGACTTGAGGGTAGCAAAGATCCCACAAGCGAATTCAGCACCCATCTTCTTGTTCTGGCGGGAGCTGTAAGTCGCGGTTGGGCAACAGCATCTCTCGTTCATACACATTCGACCCATATGCTGGCGCTGTCCTCCAGTGACCTGCCTGGAGAAATGCTCGAAGACGCCGTCAACAGATCTCATCCTGAGATATCTCTTCTTCTTGGACGCGGTGTACGTTTCCTTGATTACATGACCCCCGGCACATGGGAGCTGGGGGTGGAAACGGCAAAAGCCTTTGAGAACAGGGATTGCATTGTCTGGAGAAAACACGGCATTCTTGGCCTTGGCAAGGATATTGATACTGCGTGCGACGCGGTTGAAGTTGTAGAGAAAGCAGCAAGATTACTTCTCCTGGAGAAATCTGCATTCGGTAAATTCGTAGGCCTGAAGGATCGCGAACTCATGCCAAAAAATCCTTTATCTCATGAAGAACCCGAAGAAGAGATCGATGATACGGATGACGATTTACCTCCCAGTCCTCCTATTATCGATTAAGCGAATTGGGGTCGGGTCTCCGCAAACGTTGCTCTTGACACAAGGTTCCTGATTCTCAATTGTTAATTGGTATATTTATTCAAACAGGAGGTTCGATCTGATCATTCTTTCTTTTCAGTTAGCTGTGCAAAATGGAAATTCAGCGTTTTTTCAAAGGTTGGAAATCTTCGCTGATTAACATAAACTGAAAGGACAAAAAAGTGAGAAGGTCGAAGTTCGCGGCAGCAGTCGTGATTACCTCAATCATTCTATCAGTATCCGCATGTTTGAATCCATTTGCTCCTAAGACGAATCCTTCGGTCAATCCACACCAATACCACGCCCCGGTGGACAGCGCCTGGAAAGTTCTGGAAAACATGGAATATGCATATATCAGCAGGGATATCAATCACTATATGGCATGCCTCAGAAGCGATTTCGAGTTTCATCTTCTTGAGACTGACTGGGAAGACTACACCGGTAATGGCGTTATCGATGAGTACTGGGGTATTGACCTCGAAGAGGAATTTCATATTGCAATGTTCAACGCGGTAACGGCGATCGAACTGAATCTTATCGGAGAGGCGGAATACCCCTGGACCGGTGATCCTTCAGGCTTATCCCTTGCCCTTCCGAGAACCTTCGATCTGAAAGTCTATACCGACGGAGCTCATTCAACCGGATTCAGAGCATCAGGCTCGGCTCTCTTCATCTGCAGAGAGGACTCCGAAGGAGAGTGGTACATCTGGCAGTGGTGGGATCAGTCCGAGACTTAGCCAGAGGTAGGGTCTTCTACGCCATCAGGGTGTTATACGTTTGGCATCACGGGGAAACATCGTTGTAAGTCGGATATTATCCACGTCGAGAATCCTCGCGGTCATTCTCTCAAGGCCTATTGCAAGGCCTCCGTGCGGTGGAAGACCGTATTTGTGCGCCTGCAGATAACTCTCGAAGTCATCCGGATTCAGTCTAAATTTCCTCATTTTTTCAATCTGCATTTCGTATTCGTGAATCCTTTGCCCTCCGGTTGTAACCTCGAGACCTCTGAACAGCAGATCGAAGCTCAGTGTTGTACCCGGATTCTCAGGATCATCCATCGTGTAGAACGGCCTCTTCTCCGTGGGAAAGTGAGTTACGAACAGGAATTCGGAATCCCACTTCTCCTGTGAATACCTGCAGAGTATCTTCTCTTCTTCCGGCTCAAGGTCAGGTTCTCCCGTACAGTCTTTTCCTGTGATCTCAGATGAAATCCTGTGTGCCTCCTCCAGCGTTATGGATGGAATGCGATCACCTATTTCAGGCATATTTGCGCCAAGCATTTCGAGTTCGTAAGTATTGTTCTTCTTCACCGTATCCAGGCAGTGTCTCAGAACAGCTGTCTCAAGGGACATCACGTCTTCAAATCCATCAATGAACCCCATCTCTAAATCCAGAGAAGTGTATTCGTTGATATGTCTGGAAGTCTGGTGAGGTTCAGCTCTGAAAACAGGTCCTACTTCGAACACCCGCTCGAAGACACCTACACCCATCTGCTTGTAGAACTGTGGGGATTGTGCAAGGAATGCAGGTCGGCCGAAGTAATCGACTTTGAAGATATTTGCTCCACCCTCAGCTCCCGCTTAGCAGATTTTTGGTGTACGGATCTCGGTAAATCCCATACCTGAGAGGCTTTCTCTGAAACCGTGCGCAAATGATTCCGAAATCTTGAGTCTGGCTCTTTCACCGGGGTGCCGCAGACTCAGAGGGCGAAGATCAAGATTGGTATCAATGTGCAGATCAAGAACCTTTTTGGTCGTATCAACTGGTGGCTGAGATGCAGGTACTGAAATGATATCAATTGAATCCACATGGATTTCGACCGATGCGGGATGAATTGAATTATCCTTTATTCCGGCTTTCTTCACAGTACCCTTAACTTCAACCGACTGCTCGACATCAAGCTTTTCAAGAATATCTTCGTTTCCGTCATTCCCCATAACACACTGCAGTAATCCGTCATGGCGACGCAGTACGATAAACGCACCCCATCCCAGACGGCGAATTCGCTGAATAATGCCATGAAGTCTTACTTTCTCCCCCGCCATGCTCTCAAGTGTCTCTGCTGAAAGCAGATTTGTTATTCCCTTATCACTAATGCCGATCATGGAAAACCTCTCCATCTTCTAAACTCGTATTTCTCATCAGAAAAGCTAATATACATATTCAGTCCAGCTGCTGCGATGAATCACTGTCAGAGTTTCCGTTCAGTTTGAGGTCAATTCCTCCGGATTTGAAAACGCGAATCAATCGGTTGGGTACGGAGCCGAGATGAGCTCGGAGTTCCATGAATACGTTTTCCGCCTTCATCACAAGATCCTCTGCTTCCTCTCCAGCGGGTTCATCGAAGCCGATCATGCTGGAGAGTTTTCTGATATCCCTGAATACATCCCTCAGCATTGGCTGGAACTTGGTCTTCGAAATCTCTCTGAGGATATAAAGTTCCTTCAGATCATTTTTCGCAAGCACTTCTTCCTTCTGTAATCTGAAGCTCTCGCGTATGCGTTCCATCTGTTTGAGTAAGAACTTCAGTTTCTCGACTACTCTTATATTTGCATTTCTCACATTCTTGGCTTTCCCGGTAGAGTGAATTAGAATTCCTGTAGATTATAAGCTAAATCAGAATGGAGAAGAATGTCAGGCAACTACAGAATACTAGCAATCAATCCCGGCTCTACATCAACGAAAATATCGGTGTTTGAGAACGAAAAGGAAGTATGGTCTGCAAAATTAACTCACTCCAATGGTGAACTGGCGGTTTTCGATCATACCTTCGATCAGTACGATTTCAGAAAAGATGTTATTGAAAATGAGCTTGAGAAAGCGGGTTACGATATTGCATCCTTCGACGCGATTGTCGGGCGGGGCGGTGTTCTCTATCCTGTTGAGGGGGGAAC
>JAUWJE010000264.1 GCA_030607835.1 Candidatus Fermentibacterota bacterium
ATTCTACTTCACCCTATCCGTATACGGATGCGCCCGGAGCGGACGACAACGCAAGCGGATCGACCGCGGTTCTTGAAGCTGCGAGAATCTTCTCTGGTTTTAATTTCAAGTATACAGTCAGGTTCATCTGTTGCGGGGGAGAGGAGCAGGGCCTCTACGGCAGCAGATATTATGCACAGCAGGCGGCTTCGCAGTCAGAAGATATTATCGGTGTTGTAAATCTTGACATGATTTACTTCGGACCTTCTGGACAGGATGTGCTCTGGGTACCCTACGATACACAATCAACAGGACTCGCTCTTTCTTTTGAAGCGATCAGTGACACTTATGTTCCAGCACTGACTGTGGATGTTCAATACAGCCCCGGAAGCACCTACAGTGATCACTCATCGTTCTGGAATGAGGGTTATGCTGCAATTCTCGGTATAGAACAGGCAGTTTGGACTAATCCTTACTACCATCAGACCACTGACATACTGGCTAATTACCTTGTCTACTTTCCCTTCGGCACGAACTGTGTGAAAGCAGGACTGGCAGTGGTAGCCTATCTTGCTGAGCCGCTCGGGTACACCGGTATTGAAAACTCGGAGGACGGGGTAAGTCCTTCTGAACTGACTGTTGGAATCACTCCTAATCCTGCCGGAAACATCGCTACACTTATTTTCAACAGAGATATCTCGAATACTTCTGAAATTTCGATCTTTGATATCTCAGGTCGAGTCATCGAGAGCGCTTCACCCGGGTCAGGTGCGGCAACGGGATCTACGTACTGAACACTGAGAAACTCCCAGCAGGAGTATTCATTGTCAGGATTACAGACGAAAATACAGAAGCAAGTACAAGGCTGGTTATCGTCAGATAAGACTCGCATTGCATCGGGACTTTGTGAATTATGATCTGATCTCTGCTGCATTCGTATCGGGATGATAGTTGATGTAATAACCTATGCACGTATATACAAGAAGAGTGACTGCCAGACCCCACAGAGCAGTGAGCTGTGACTGGTAGAAAAGGAATATCTGTGTAACGAATATGTTGACAAGAACTGCCCGTTTGAACCAGTGTGCGGCTTTTATTCTCGAAGATCGAAAGCACAGCAGACCGATCAGAACGAACATGCTGCTGATGAAAGCTCCAACAATCGAAAAACCGGAAACATCCTCAAGTGGAACCCAGTTCGGGCTTACCCATCCGAAGATTGCTGCAAACTGAAAAAGGCTGACGAATACGAACAGAATCATGACTGTCGGAATCACCTTTTGTATGGAAAGAAAGCGGTTCAATGTTGTAAATACTTTCCGTCGAATGAAATAGTAGCTGCGCAAAGAACGGGATTCCGGAATAATGCTGCTTCCGAATATTTCGCGCAAGGATTTGTTTACGGAAATTTCCCTTTCCGTAAGAGGGAACCTGTTTATCAAGCTTCGAAAAACCAGGAACAGTGTTATGAACAGTATGTAAAGGATTGCAATCGTTGGCTGAAAGAAATAATTGTTATCCTCTGTTATGAATTTTCCCAGTTCATCAATGAATAAACCGAATCCTACTCCGCTTATGAATGCTGCCAGTCGGCGGATTGACGGGTTCCAGAAGCGGAAGAGCATAACAAGGGCGACAAGCATCAGAAGACCGCCCCACAACATGTGTGCGATATGCAGAGAGCCGAAAGCGATCTTGGGATAATGCGTCATTGCGAGGAAAGCTCGATTGATAAGAATAGTGACAACCGACATGACAAGAAGAATCTCAAGCAGATCACCTGTATCGGTATCACGCACCGGAAGATTACCTTTTGCCGGATGTCGGGGTTTGCGAATCCTCATCGTTCATCATTCAATTTTGCTAGAAAATATACCTGATCCCGATACCTGCATTCAAGTCGAAATCCGTTTCCGGAACGATGTCAATAATCCCCGCGATTTCGACGAAAAAGTCAAGTGGTGCTCCGCTGAGGTACCATGAAATTCCTAGAGGAGCCCTGAAACCGAGCTGGGTTTTGTCTTTGAAAATAATCCGACCGCCGAAACCGTAATAAAGCGGAAACAGCCCACTCTCATGATTGATAAGATCGAAATCGTGCCACAGATAATCCGCATGGAGGTGAATTTTATCTTCACCCCTTTCCCGGAGCGACCAGGATACTGCTCCATCCAGTGCGTTTGAGCCGTTTAACCAGAGCTTCATACTGATGCCTGTTGGTTCTCCCAGTATTACTCCAAGTTCAAAATCACCAGAACCCATTGATGAAATCAATGTAGCTACGATCAAGGCATTTATCATTTTCTACTCCTGTTCAAATAAGTGAATGTTGAATGAAAAAAGTCCATATAAACATCAATGGTTTCTATATCTATAAATAACAATACAGGAATATCAAAGTGCAGCCTTCAGATAAGAATTGATCGAATTCGGGCTATTCGATAATCGTTTCCGTGTCATCCTCAGTATCAGTTTTCGGACTTTCGCTCTCCTCCGGTTCCGGACAGGGTGGAGGTAGTTCCCTCAAGCACTCACATGCGTGACCATCGGACAAGGAATCATCATCCGATTCGATTTCTGTAATCTGCGGTTCGCAGTCGTCTGGATCAGACGGGTTGCATCCCGCATTCGAAACACCGGGCAGCAGGAGCGATATTACGATTGCAAGGATCAGGTGTACGCTTACCAACGAAGATATCCTCATATCTGCTCCAATCTATTGGACCTTAAGACCTCCCCAGGTCAACCCCTCGAGAGCCGTTGGGGGTGTGAAGGTCACGACCAGCTTTGGACGGTAGCTCTGGTTGCTAACCCTGGAAGAGTAGTAGGCGCAGTCACTGGTTGAAGTGCAGCCTGTGCTGTGACAATAGAGACCATAGTTGTCGGTACCTGCGTACCATTCGGCGACGAAGTCGGTTACGTCCATAGTATGCCACGTTCCAGCCGAAGGCCAGCTGGATGTGAAGATGGCTCCGTCCGTGGTGA
>JAUWJE010000125.1 GCA_030607835.1 Candidatus Fermentibacterota bacterium
GCAATTCTTTTCTGATCATCTTTCGATGCCCCGGCAGGCCTTATTCCCGGTGTTACTATCAGAAATTCGGACCCGGTGGCTTCTCGAACAGCAGCAGCCTCTGCCGGAGAACAGACAACACCTGCCAGACCAGCATCTTTCGCAGAGACAGCCATTTTCGTAACCAGCTCCATCGGAGAGTCGTTAAAACCTAGAAAAGAAAGATCGTCACCGGACAGACTCGTTAGTACAGTTACTGCCAGAATTTTCGTATCCCCCTCAACTGCCTCAGCTGCAGCCTTCATCATCGCAGCTCCCCCGGAGGCATGGATATTGATAAGTTCAGGTTTCAATCCGCATGCTGATCTGACGGCTCCAGCTACAGTAAAGGGAATGTCATGGAATTTCAGATCCAGAAACAGCGGGAATCCGGCTTCAGAGATCTGCCGCACAAGTGAGGGGCCTTCTCTGACAAACAGCTCAAGCCCGACTTTCATGCCCACTTGAAGCCCTTTCAGCTTCTCAAAGAATACCTTCCTGTTCTCCATCTCCCTGCTGGTTATAGCAACGTACAGCCTTGTTTTGCACATGTTCAACCGCTCTCCGCATGATAAATAGTGGAACCAATCAACTGCCTTACCAGATCCGATATGCTTTAACCTAGCAAAAGTAAGGAAGTTTGTTAAGAGCGTATCTGGGGTCGGACGTCACTTGTGACACTTGTAAACGTGATATACATAAGTAACCGGATAAACATTCGATTCCATCAGATATCAAGCTCACAAGAACGGTGATAAAAGCTACCAGACTCTAATCGAGTTTGACAATGCGTTGAATTATGTCCACAGAGCCTTGTAAGCAGATCCGTGCGATATAAATCCCTGCAGGGATATTCTGTCCATTCCATTGCAGCGTTCTGACTTCCCCGGGAGTACTCAATCGGGGAGATGCAACCAGCCTGCCAGCAAGATCAAATATCTCTATGATCACGTCTCCCATAGGCATACCTGAAATTACGAATGTCATGCTCTCCGCGAATGGGTTCGGGTATGCTGAAAGTACTGGAGTGGAATACTCCTCGAACTCAGGATTCTCTATCCCGACAGATCCTTGAATATGAATATCATCAACATACATGCCCTCTCGTGTGCCGGTGTCATCACTGCCGAAGACGAAGCGTATCTGTCCGGGGCCTGCAAGCGTATCGGGTATTATGAGTGCCCATTCCGACCACTCGTATTGCCCTGAGAAGACACCGGTACCCTCTGTAAAAGGTCCGGTAGAGGATGGAATGATCTGATATGGGTAACCACCTGTAGGTACGAGGTCTATCCAGGTTCCGCACCGACCATACTGCAGCAGACCGCCATCGATAGCTGGAATCCCTGTTGCATCATCTAAGGGGATTTGGGCATCGATCCAGATCCAGAAAGAAACTTCACCTCCGATAGGGATATTCAACAACGGTGAGATGAGCGCAGAGAAGAGATGATTGTCATAGTCTCCTGAACCGGAATCGCCACATTTGAAGCTTTGTGCTCCGCCAGTGGTATGATTTCTAGTGGATGAAATGTGCCAGTTGTCCAGCCATCCGGATTCTACTGCATTCCATGACCACTGTTCGATCCCGGATTCGACATCGCATTCGATTCCACAACCGACAGGAATACTGAATTCGACAGCATTTGAATATCCTCCATCTGCAAAGATAGTGAGCTGCATTGCATAGGACTGGTCTTCAGGCGTTGAGGCAGGTGCAATGAGGCCATAACCACCTGTCCCCCAAGATGTACTACCAACTGGGATATTCCCGAATTCATCGAAATCGTCACTAACGATAATCTCAGGTGCGAGGCTCTGAAGAATGGCGAATACATTCGTCAGAGGAGCACTCTCCGGATTTAACAGTTGAAGATAGAGGGCAGTTTCCTCGCCAGATTCAAATGCCATATTTCCATTTCCGGATGCTGTATCATCAGTATACATCCATGAGATCATCGTGCTATCCTCCGGACCGGTGCCTGTGACGGAAATCCAGTCCCAGTGAGCACTGGGTTCATCCCCCATTAAAAGCCCGAACTGGCCGGTCTGAGGAGAAGGATCTGTTGCACTGAATATCCAGCTATCACCGGTTGACGGAACATCTATTTGGAACTGAAGTGAATTCCCTTCACAAATGAGGGTTAATTCATACCAGACATCACTTGGAAATGGAGCGTTGAGACTGTTATAGATAGTTGATAAGCCACCGTTTGAGACTCTTCTAATTCTGGCTACATTGTGATCAGGGGATACATATGCAATAATGCCATTATCCCCTGGATCCAATCTGGAAACCATTCCCAATACATGTACAGCCATTCCGCTTATTGTTATTGAGCAGTCCTCATACTGAATATAACCCGGAGGAACCAGGGCGGCAGGAGTATATGATGTACTGCCATGAACTTGTCCGGATGAGCAACTCCAATTTCCCGGCATACAACGTTGATCCCAATCGCTTATGTTTCCGTCGGAAAAATCATCGTAGAAGCTAGTTCTCGAATTATCAGGAGAGATTTGAAACACAATCGCTAATAGTATTAATACAGATATCATAATCTCACTCCTTCCAATTTAGTATTGATGTAAAGGGAGCATAAGTCAAGATACCGCAATAGAGAATTTATATTATAATATTGATAGTATAAAGAATACGCGAGGAGAATAATGTCCGAAGCAAGGAAGCCCGGAGATAGTGGATGAGGGATTATTCAAATGGTATTCGGGAGAATGTCGCTTCCTGCAAGATGCAATTTTTAATCCAACCTATGACAACTACTGGGAGAACAGAATATCCGGAGTGAATATTCGCTTCAATTGATAACATTAAGCAGAACGTTCGCAGTGCCCGCTTCGAGCATTCCCAGTTCTTCAGCAGCCCCTTTTGAAAGGTCAATTATTCTTCCACCAACATACGGACCTCTATCATTCACCCTGACTGTCACCTGTCTGTCATTATCCAGATTGGTTACACGAAGCACTGTGTCGAAAGGCAGGGTGAGGTGAGCACATGTCATGGCATTCATATCGAATGTTTCACCATTAGCGGTCAGGTTTCCATGAAATCCAGGACCATAGTAGGAGGCAACGCCACGCTGCCGGAATCCTGCCACCGTCCCTGAAGCTGAAATACCCCCCGAACGGTAGACCGGAGTGGATATCAATCCACAGCCTGACAGAAGAAGAGAAATCAGGATAAGGGAAATTATCAGTTTCAGTCGGAATCACCTTCCAGAAGCTGAATGATACCTTTCTTGAGTTCACCTGCCGCATTTGGTCTTCTCATGAGCCATGTTCCAATCTGAACCATTGCAGCTCCGGCTGCAAGCAGTTCAAGAATGTCCTCGGAACAACTGACACCACCAGACGCAAGAACCGGTATCCGAACCGCTTCGCTGGTTTTGAATACCCGTGCCACCGTCAATGGCAGCAGCGCGGGTGATGAATACCCGCCAACCTTCCTCTTCAGAAGGGCTTCTCCTGTCCGCCAGTCTATCTTCATGCCAAGAAATGTATTACAGACAGTAACGGAGTCTGCTCCTCCGGCTTCTGCAGCTATTGCTGATTCTGTAATGCTGCCCTCATTGGGAGTAAGTTTTACACTGAAAGGTCTGGAAGAAACACTTTTTACGAGGGATGAAATCCGCTCTACAGTCTCAGGTGAAGCTCCGAAGGCTATACCTCCAGCGGCAACGTTGGGACAGGATACATTTACTTCGTATCCGAATGGAACCTGGGACTGCTCGAGTATTTCAATAACTGCGGGGAATTCCTAAACTGTTTCACCGGCTACATTTACTATTAAAGGGCATGGAAGATCTGCTGCCTGTGGGAGCAGTGTCTCCAATACTTCATCAACACCGGGATTCGCGAGCCCTATTGAATTGAGCATACCGAATCTTGTCTCGACTATTCTTGGAGGCTGGTTGCCTTCGCGTGGCTTCAGGGTTGTTGCCTTGGATATGACGGCGGCAGCTCCATCACGATAACCCTGTTCCAACAGCTCAAGTCCAAACCCCGCAGTGCCGGACGCAAGAAGGATAGGTGAATCGAATTTTCTGTTCCAGAGAGTCCATGAATACGCCTTATTCACTAGTGAATCCCCTCCCATCGTTCCCAATCAATTGAATCAGCGGGAAATACAGGTCCATCGGTACAGCACTTGAGGTATCCTCCACCCGCTTTCGGGATTGAACAACCCTCACATGCTCCCCAGCCGCAGCCCATCCTGGCTTCCGATGATATCTGCGTACTGGAAATCAATTCAACGGGAATTTTCTGAATGACAGCTTTCATCATGGCAACTGGTCCGCATACGGCAATATTATTGACAGAGTCCCACGGAACGGATTCAATTAAATCCGTCACCATTCCTTTCCTGCCACTGGATCCATCCTCAGTAGCGCTCATAACAGGTACTCCCGGCACCAGCAGCAGTCTATCTTCTGAAGACGCTCCTAGCAGCAGAAGCCTGCAATCAACGAATGAAACAAGATCGGGAAATCCTGCAGCACCCAATCCACCGCCAACAAGAAGCCAGCCACCAGTATTCAGTTCGTAACCGGATCCAAGAGGTCCGAGTACTCTTACCGTTGAACCTGTTTCAACCTCTGAAAGCAGTACGGTTCCCCTACCTACAGTTTCAAAAACAATTTCAATTGAAGAACCGTGCGTTCTGCTGATTGTGAATGGTCTTCTGGTCACCGGAAATGGGCCTGGAGAAACCTCAACCTGAATGAACTGTCCGGGTTTTGATTGAGAGGAAAAATACTCTCCGGTTTCCAGACACATTCTGAAAACACCTGGAAGGAACTCCTCCTTTGATGTAACAACAACATCTCTGTCCACTTCGTTATTCTTCTTCCCCACCATCTATGGCACCTCCAAGTCTGTTCAGAGCGGCGATGCCCAGTTCGGTGTTTTTATATTCATTTGAAAGTTCAATAAGGTATTCCTCAAGGATGTTGTCATCCATTCTCGCGCCTTCAGCAGCAAGATACGCGACCCACAGAATTTCAGGCCTCTTCATTCTGCTCCACCCGGATGAGAGAGCTGTATTCATTTCTTCCCATGCCTCGGTAAATCTCTCCTCTTCCAGGAGATCCCAGGCGCGCTCGAGAACAACGGAGGGTCGGAAATAGTATCCATCACCCTGATCTAAACCCAGTCTATTTTCAATTGTTGTGGCAAGATCTCCACTGTCGCACAGAGCATAGGCTTTCAGCAGCATAATCCTCGAAGAATCCGCGTCAGCAATCATGATGTCTGACAGAGCCGCAAGAGCCATTGCTCTTTCCATATCAGGCGCGGTTTCAGAAAGGGTTATCAACTCATTCAGTGCTTCGGAATCTTCCTTTCCGTACAGATCGATTCGCTTCTCAGCAATCATTAAGCGGTACAACCAGCGTTCACTTTCACTGCATCTGTCAAGTTCCTCCGAATAATCAAGAAGCAGTTTGAGATCGCTCCACCTGTCTTCAGCAAGACGAAGCCAGAGGTAATCACCACTTCTACCGGAAAGCTCCTGCAGATCATCAAGTGCGTCTTCAATTCTGCCATCCTTCTCCAGCAGTATTGATCGAAGGTAGAGAGCTTCAGCACCATATTCTCGATAACTGTCCAGATCAGCAGCGCTTCTGAAAGAGGACATTGCACCAGCGGGATCTCCCGCAAGTTCCCTGGCCTTCCCATCAAGAAGAGCAATAGTCGCTGTTTCCAGATCAGATCTGTAACCTGAGAGAAGTATTGTCAGTACTTCTACAGCTCTCCCTGGTTTATCAGCCTGCAGATAAGCCTCCGCCGCAATAGTGAGTGCTCTGTAATAACCTTTTCCTCTCTTGAACATATCTCCCGCAGCCAGAGCCATAACAGCTCCGCTATCGGGAAGTTCGATCTCCATCAGAGCACGACCGACCAGCAGTGTCATTTCCGCTGAAAGGCTATCATCCCTTGGTGATCCAAGACTATCGGCGACCAATAGAGCCAGTTCAGGTTGATTATTCAGCAGCAGCGCGTCCATAAGAAACAGTCTTGAGGAAATGTATCTCTCCCTATTCTCAAGGGAGACATTCTCGAACGAAGCAACCGCGTCATTCAATCTGCCTAGTTCCATAGC
>JAUWJE010000224.1 GCA_030607835.1 Candidatus Fermentibacterota bacterium
AGAGAGTTCCCGCAGGGCATTGAGCCTTGCGATTTTTACGTTTATACGCTTCGAGAATAAATATTTAATAAATCAGCAGTGTAGTTTTGCAGTACTATTTTCTTTTAGAACACCGTTTTCAACATTCCCCACGAAGTCGCTTCCAGGCTCATCACGTCCCCTGAACATCTGAAAAGCAGGTCTCCGTCCGTTAACCATCCTGAAGATCCGCAGCTGTGAATCACCAGGAAGTTTTTTCACATCCCTTAACTGGACGAAGCGCCCAACTCTTTTAATAATTCAAATATTGTTCAGAAATGCAGCCAGATGAAAAAACTGGCTGCAATACAATTCAAGGAGGGACATATGAAAATCTTAGTGAATGTACTTCTTGTAACACTTTGTTTCGGAATTACCTATGCTGGTAATATCGACTATCTTACAAATAGAAGTGTTAACTATTTCAGAAATTTTACACGTAATTCAGCTACCGACGGTGCTGACATTATCAGTTACAATCCAGCTGGCCTGGTGTTCCTTGAAGAGGGTTTCCATATCAGTTTCGGCAACGAGTTTTTACTGAAGAATTATACCATAGACGCGGTTCCCTTCTGGGATACAACCTCAGTGATAACTTATGAATCTAACGAGCACACATTGTTTTATCCTGACCTGAATATTGTGTACAGAACGGGCGACTGGGCCGTCTTTGGTGCCTTTACAGTTCCCGCAGGAGGGGGAGCCCTTGATTACAAGGAAGGTATTTATGCTATGTCCCTGCTTGAGACAGGATACCAGCGGGTGATAAATGGAAGCCCGGCCTATTTCGCTGTAATGAATGAAGGCAGTATTAAGGCTTCTTCCACGTATATCGCGGGGACAGCGGGAGCTTCCTATGCCGTGAATGACATGTTCTCCTTTTCTCTCGCCAGCCGTTACACTTCAGCCAGGAAAACCTACGATGGGCAGGCTGATTTTACAATATTCTTCACGGATTCCACAGGAACCCCTGCCCCGGTTGGAACATCGAGCCGGGTTCTGGACGTTGAAAAAACAGCAAATGGTTTCAACGGAATAGTAAGTGTTGATGTAGTACCCGTTGAGAATCTTAATATTGCACTCAAGTATGAAACCAATACTGCTCTCGAGTTTGAGACCAGCGTCACCGAGAACGGATGGGCTCCCGTACCGCTTCCCGATTCCAGTTTTGCAGTCGAAGGCTATAAGCAGAGGAGAGATCTTCCAGCAATATTGTCCGGAGGAATATCCTATCAGTTTTCACCAGAATTCAAGCTGAGTACGATATTCAATTATTACTTCGTAGAAGACGCGGCAGAGGATAGTCTGAATGGTATTGATAATGACTATAAGAACGGTCTTGATATCGGAATCGGAATAGACTATCAGATTTCCCCCAGAATACTCGGAGGGCTGGCGTATCTTCGAAGTGATCTGGGAGGAAGCGAAGACACTTTCAGCGACCTTGAGTACAATCTTGACTGTCACTGCATAGGTGGAGGAATCCGCTACTCGGTCAATGAAGAATTTGCCCTTACCCTGGCCGGCGGGCGTAATATTTACGACGAGGGTCACGGGTCCGAATCATTTGAGAATTGTACCTATAACAAGAAAGTCTGGTATTTCGGCCTTGGGGCTGAAGTAAGTTTCAGGTAATACAACCAGTAAAGGGATCGTTACGCTTTCTCTCTATAGGACATTCGCTGCGGTGTTCGCATGAACTGCATGCAGATATCGCCATTACGATTTGCGTTCTTTTCTTTTTGGAGTCGTACTGGGACTTGAGCGGCTTATGACCGGCCGGGTAGGTTATGACTGTATTTGTCTTTTCATCAATCTCAAAATCACAAATACTTATCTCTGATTCCGGTTCCTTACCCTTTACTGGACTGACAAGATTCATCCCGTCCTTCTTCAGGGAAGGAGGAAAAAATCTATAAGCAAATCAGCTGGAAGCGGTCTCCTGAGATAAGCGGAGTACCTGTTCTGATAAGAAGTATTTTCCAGAATACCAATACCGCTGGCATACGAACTGTCTTGTATCGCGGAGGATTCGAAGTTGATTTCCCATTTTCCGTTACCCCACAACCTTTTCACAAAGCAGCTCATCCGTCCCAATAAGCCGATGATCACCAATTTTGGTGTTGACAGTTTGAACCGGATTTGGGTACAGAGGAGTTTTGAGCAGTATCCGACTTTTGATCTGTATGATACTTCCGATGAACATCTGATGACAGCAGTTCTTCCTGGCAGATCAGACACGGATCACTTGACATGTACATGCAATAGATGTACAATCGTATTATGAGGTACGAATGGAACTCTGAGAAGAATGAATGGTTAAAAGAGAAAAGAAATATTTCTTTTGAAGAGGTAATCTTTCATCTGTCCAAGGGGAATGTTTGGCAAGAAGCCCAGCATCCAGACCAGATCAACTATCCGGGGCAAAGGATCTATTTCGTTGTTATCAATGATTATATCCATTTGGTTCCGTATGTTCCAGGTAGAGAGAGCATCTTCTTGAAAACCATTATTCCCAGTCGGAAAGCAACAAAATTGTTCCTTAAAAGAAAAGGAGGGCAAATATGAAATACGATAATGAAGAGCAGTACATTCTAGATGCACTGGAAAGCGGCAATATGAGGCTCTCTACTCCATCACCAGAAGAGATCGAATCCATCAAATCCGCAGCAACCAATACTTTTAAAAAGGATAAGAGAATTACTATTCGATTGTACAGCCACGATTACATAGGTATTCAGAAAAAAGCTATACAGATGGGTATTCCTTACCAGACTCTCATTTCAAGCCTGATACACCGCTATGTTGAGGGTGATTTGAATATAGTAAAACAATAGGACAATGGATTTTCCGTAATCCCACAACCTTCTCACAAAGCAGCTCATCCGTCCCAATAAACCTTCGATTCCTGCCTGAAACCGACCATACCGCCTGAGAAATCCCCGGTCAAACATTACAACCATCTCCCATGTCTCCGGTTGTATCGCCTTTATCCCATCTGCTACAGCGGATCTGGATGGAATCTTTCCACCTATTCCGATCCTGCAGAATGTCTGGTATATAGGTGTTTCATTCAGATGGAACATAAGATCATCGTAAGTGAACTGTTCAAGGTGATTGAATACCGTAAGTCTGAGTAGCTGTTCCGCTGTCAATCCATGATTCCCATGATCATTCTTGCCGGAACGCAGGTCTTGCCATACAAGCTCAATGAAGTTAGGATTTTCATCAATGATCCTGCTGATCTTCTCAAGGAGCTGAGCTCTTGGATGATTTGAGGCGGGAACTGCAAAAGATAATTGAACGTTTTGTTTTTGGCGCATTTTGGAGTTTGTCCTTTCAGATAAAATTGTCTATCTCTTTGTCTGGTAACGAAATATAGCTTTTTTCCGAGATTTTGTCAACCCCGAAATGCGCTTTGCTATATCATGTTAATGAGTTATTTATTAATAGGATATGCTATTCTGGATGGGCACTAATTAACACACTAATTCGGACTTGACAGCCTACTGTTTCTGTGATAACTATTCTTAATACTAGGACTTGGATTCAACTCGTAAGTGCAACAAAAATGTTTGGTCATGTGAGCGAGCTGTTGTAGAATCAACAGCATCCATTTGAACCCTAACCCAAAGGGAGTGCTTATGAGTTCGTACGAACAGCTCA
>JAUWJE010000297.1 GCA_030607835.1 Candidatus Fermentibacterota bacterium
AGGCACAATTTGTTCCTCAGCCCGCTGAGGTCACAGTCGTCAAGAAGTTTAGACAGGCGCGATGTCTTCAGGCTTTAAGCAGATGCTCCTGTTAGAAATACTGGCAAGACACGGTGCACCAACTGAGTGCGCGGCGAAGCCATGTGGTATTCTGGGGACATAGTATCTAATCTGTAGTAGGCCTAGTTGGTATGGTGTCCCTGGAATTGTTACTCGTGTTACAGAAGTGAGCTAGCGAAATAATCTACTTGTCGAGACTCAGTCTGACAGCTCCTTCAACTTGTCCACAACCCAAATCATTCCTTCAGTGTCCAGTTTGCAGTACTTGAGTAAATCCGCCCGTACCTTGGCAATTTCATCTTCTGTTGCGTTGCCATACATTATTCTTCCGTAGGCGATACTTGCGTCCATCCCGGCACCTATACCCATTTCTTCGTAGTCCCTTCCGGTAACTGCTGGCAACACTTTCTTGAGCGAAGCTGTATCTTTCTGCGAAGCACTGTAGTAATGGAAGTTGGTAAATGGGAACAGCAAATCAACCACCCTTGTGAGAATTCCCCCGAGCCAACTCATATATTCAGGGAAGGCTTCAACCAACTCATTCAAGACACCCTCCTCAAAGCCGGAATTATAAGCAATGATGCTGCCTTCAGAACCGAGCAACCTTTGTAGGTCACGAAGAATCTGAGGGCTGGGATCCTCTATCCCCTCGGCCAAGAATGAGTGGTGTACTGGTTCGGATCCGTCAGTTTCCACAACATGTAATGAGAATTGAAACGGCATATCCTGATACGGTCTCGTCCCATCATAAATAGGTATCGCCGGACCGACTGTCTCGAAATCCAGATAATACAGCGGGTATTCCAACTTATTCAGGAATTGCCGAATTTCTTCCTTCTCAACATGTACATTACCTGTCATTACACATTCCTTCTGGATCTGCTGTTGCCTGGACAGAGGAATATCGTCTGGAATATCTTTGATGGACAGGATTCCCTGCTCATAGAGTGGAAATTGCTTTGTCTTCCCACCTCGTAAATCGAATACGCTGTTCTCAGGTAAGAACCCCCAGCATTCCGCACGGAGCGGACACTCATATGGTGCCAGGCAGTGCTGGCCGATAGTCATTTCAGGACATGCCTTGTTCGAGATAACCTCGAGCAGGTCGGATACTCGGTCCTCCATACCCCCGCTGATTTCTTCCACCTGAGTCGAGACATCCTCCAGAATGAATAACTCTCTCGGGTCTATTTCACCATTCTTTACATACTGCTTGTTTATGAAGCCCAGCTTACAGGTTCTTATCTTTAAGCCTGCTTTTTCGCAGCAGAACTTCTGAAAGGACACATCATCGATATACACCTCTTTCACAGATGTACCGGACTTTATTTCGATTATGTCCCATTCATCCTGGCCAACGGGGTTCAATATGTCCAGTCTAGAGTAGATATTCCCGTAAAGGATGCCCGCTTCGAACAATGGTTTTCTCTCTGCAAGGAGCTTCTTCGTTGTGGCGATGTTATCCATGAAACCGTCGTGCGGGATATCGATGCCGCCGGGAAACAGTTTCTTTGCATATTCACCGACCACATGCCCCTGGTCGAAGATATACTGGGTAACGGCATCCGGCTCGGGGATTCTTTCAGGTTCGTGGATTTGCGTCCAGAGATACTTCGGGCATTGAAGGCCGGTCAAGTATTTGGACTTGGATAACAATGGTGCCATTATTGCCTATTGTACATCGGAGGGCTGCACACATACTATAGCAGTCCCGGTTGCCAATGCGCAGGACAGGTTCGGGCCGTAGGGCTGCGACGGATAGGGGGAAGAGCATGGGGGACGCCGGGATGATTCGTTCTGCAAGAATGGCTATTTTTTCGGGAGTTCAGCAGGTCTTTTTCATACGTAAGGCGATAACCTACAGAAGATTCAGTTGTTAAAGTACGTACGATTCGTTTCGTCGGTTCACCCTTTGTTTCTGTGACCCGCTCGTAACTCTCTC
>JAUWJE010000015.1 GCA_030607835.1 Candidatus Fermentibacterota bacterium
AGATAGCAGAAAACGAGGCAAGGGAACTTGCAGAAGAACTTGTCCGTAACAAATTGCACAGCTGGACAGCCAGATATATTCGGGAATTGAGTGAAGCAGGCAGCAGAATCTTCATCCTTTCCGCTTCCCTTGAATACATTGCTTCAGTCGTTGCAGAGGAACTTTCAGTGGATCTTGCTTTTGCCAGTATGCCGCAAATCATTAATGGCAGATTCAGTGGAAATCTTACGGAATTGCGACCCTGGGGAAGGAACAAGGCCATACTGATGAAACGGATCTGCGAGAAAGAAGGAATTGATTTCAGAAGCTGCATCGCGGTGGGAGATTCCTGGGCAGATAGATTCATCATGAAACAGTGCGGATCAGCAGTTGCAGTATGCCCTGATGGGAGGCTGCGAAAACTGGCTGAAAGTAAAGGATGGAAAATCATTAAGGGATCGCACGTCAGATGGGCGTAAGAGCACTCGGCGCCTTCTCCGGTGGTCTTGACAGTATGATCGCCGCGAAGGTGCTTATAGATCAGGGCATCGAAGTCGAGGTTGTTACATTTTCCAGCCCGTTTTTTGCGTCCGACGCTGGTCGAAAGGGAGCCATACAGCTCGGAATTCCATGGCGGGAAATCGACTACTCCGAAACAATATTATCGCTGCTTTGTAATCCTCCCAGCGGGTTCGGGAATAACTGCAATCCGTGTATAGACTGCCATGCCGGAATGTTCAAAAAACTTGGTGAAATCGCTTCGGTTGAAGGATTCGATTTTATATTCTCCGGAGAAGTTGCGGGACAGCGACCGATGTCTCAGAACAGGGGATCGCTTAACAGAGTCGCCAGGCTGTCCGGTTACAAGGAAATCCTGCTGAGGCCGCTTTCAGCAAGGCTTCTTCCTGCTACTGAAATGGAGGAGACGGGACTTGTTGACAGAAGCAGGCTCCTTCGACTGTCAGGCAGAAGCAGAAAACCGCAGATACTGATCGCTGAGGAAAATGATCTTCAATACAAAGCCCCCGGAGGCGGCTGCCTTCTGACGGAACCGAATTATTGCTCAAGATTGAGAATGCTTATGGATATCCCGGGTCTGTTAACTGAAACAAACGCACATCTTATAAGATATGGAAGAATTTTCAGATTATCGAAGGATACAATAGGGCTTGTCGGGCGTTCAGAGGAGGATAACGAGAGGCTTGAAGAATTAGCTCTGGCAGGTGGAAAAGTCACTTTCGCCCTGTCTGATAGACCCGGTCCCACAGGAGTCCTGATAGGAAACAGAGATAATCTTGAAAAACTTGCATCTCTGGTTACTCAGTACGCTAAGAAATGATTAACCTTGACAATCCAAAAAAAATAGACATTAATACTCTTCCTCAAGCGAAGGGCATCACTATGATCAAAAGGCGAATCCAGTAATCGGAAGCTGATCTTTTCAGGCGGAAACACTCCGCATTGTTCTCCCAAAAGATATTGATACCGTCTTCACATTGATTTAAGGTTTATTTTACGATGCACTTTCATTTTGACGAAATTCCAGATGACGCAAGCATTTCCAGAACATCAACAGCTGTTGTTCTGCGGAAAATGCTGCCATTCCTGAAACCGCACAAAAAAGCATTCGCTCTTGCCGCTCTTCTTCTTCTGTTTTCAGTAGCTGGAGAGCTTGCAGGTCCTCTTATTCTCAGGATGGTGATAGATAATGCAATTCCTCAGAAGTCAGTCAGAGATATAGTCTTTTACTCACTTCTGTTCGCGGGGACTTTTTCCTTTGCAATGATTCTTTCCTACATCCAGGTCATTATCGCAACGAAAATAGGGTTGGCGGTTGTGAGAGATCTAAAGGAAAAGGTATTTCGCCATATGCTTTCTCTTTCTCTCTCTTTCTTTGACAAACACCCCACAGGGAAACTGATGGCAAGGGTAGAGAGCGATTCGGAGAGGGTCAGGATGCTGTTCAGCGACGTTTCGATGGCTCTACTGAGAAATGTGGCAATGGTTGGCGGAACAATTGGTATCATGATGGTCGCAGATGCCAGTATTACGATATGGATACTTCTGCTTCTGTTTCCGGTTGCTCTTCTGACAGTTCCTGTCCTGAAGCATATGAGAAAGCTCTACAGGAGGGTGAGGGCCGCCTATGCCAGGATATCCGGATTCATCTCCGAATATGTCAGATCAGTTCCTGTGCTTCAGGTGTTCGGAGCGACGGGAATGGCTGCCGGGAGAGTGCACCTCGAAGGAAAACGATACATTAACAGAGAAATACGTGCTTATTTCTGGGAATATGGTTTCTGGAGTTTTCTTGGGAGTTGTGAAATTGTTGCCGTGGTTATCATTCTTCTATCCGGTCGGGCAGGGGTTATCTCGGGAGCCGTAAGTATTGGAACGGTAGTTATGTTCGTCGAGTATACAAGACGTCTTTTTGGACCTGTGGTGATGTTCTCCGAAACACTGAACATGGTTCAGAGAGCTGCTGCCTCTGCGGAAAGACTGTTCGATATTCTTTCAACTGAAACCCTTACACCTGATGGTCATCTAGAGGAATCGGATTTCCCTGAAGACTGGACGGAAATCCGTTTTGAAAATGTCTGGTTCTCCTACTCAGAGAATAATCAGGCTCTCAAGGATATCAGTTTCGCAATACCTAAAGGGAGGATGGTTGCTCTTGTAGGAGCAAGCGGTGGAGGAAAAAGCACAATTGTAAGCCTGCTCATGAGATTCTACGAGCCGTCACAGGGAAGAATCACAATAGATGGAATTGATATTAGAGATTTTCGTCTTGATGTGTGGCGGAGGAGGCTCGGGCTTGTATTGCAGAATGTGAATCTCTTTTCCGGAACACTCTCAGAAAATCTGACAGTTTTTAGGCGAGATGTTCCCGTAGAAAACCAGAACAGGGCACTGAGGACGATCGAAGCCGAAGATATTCTGGAGAGAATTCCAGGCGGACTGGATGGAAAAATCAGCGAAGGCGGCTTAAATCTGTCAATGGGTCAGCGCCAGCTGATAAACTACGCGAGAGCTGTGCTGAGAGAACCTGAATTACTCATTCTGGATGAGGCTACTTCATCAGTTGATCCTGGAACTGAAAAAAGAATACAAAGGTCTACAGACCTTATCATAAAAGATAGAACAGCTCTTGTTGTCGCACACAGGCTCAGCACAGTTACTCACGCCTCAAACATAATTGTCGTGCAGCATGGAGAAATTGTCGAGCAGGGAAAGCATGATGAGCTTCTCCGACATGAGGGTGCTTACGCAGGCCTCTGCAGGCTGCAGCTGGAAGGAGGCAGCCATGACTGAGTATAGAAGTTACCTCAAGTGGATAATGGGTTTCTGGAAACCACACAAGAAACATCTTGTGATCCTGGTAATTTTCACTCTGGTTTCCACGGCTGTTGCCCTTAGCTTTCCGCTTGTATTTCGCTATCTCCTTGATAACGTTCAGGAAGTTCTTGGAGAAACTGAGGGTAGCGGGGAATTCCGGAAAATCATCCTCATCCTTGGAGCACTTGCATTGGCGCGGTTCGTTGCGGGTCTCTATCCCGGAGCAAGGGCATGGCTCAACAGCAAGATCGGTCTGGATGTGCGTGACAAGGTTTTCAAAAGCCTGATGAAGAAGGACTACAGCTTCTGGAATGAATTCCGGCCTGGAGATATTACTACAAGGCTTACCGATGATATTGTTGACTATCCAAGGATTGCATGGTTCAGTTGCTCAGCGGTTTTCCGGGCGCTTGAGTCATCCTCAAGGCTGGTGTTCTGCCTGGGAGTTATGTTCTTCATGAGCTGGGAGCTTACACTGATATCTCTTGTACCCCTTCCGCTGATGTTTCTGATCTTCTCAAGGGTGGAACATAAACTTGGAAAAAGAGTGGAAGAGAGCAGGAAGGCTACGAGCCATACAGGTGACCTGCTGGACAGCACTTTTGCTGGAATTCCCATAATAAAAGCATACAACGCGGAAGAGGGACAGGCTGGAAGACTTCGAGGTCTGCTCAACAGACGATTGGAAATAGATCTCTCAATAACCAGGCTGGTGATGATTCTTCATGGTGTATACAGTGTTATCGGGCAGGTGGGGAAAATAACAGTAATGCTGGTAGGCGGTCTGTTCGTTATCTGGAACAGAATCGGAATAGGTGAATTCTATGCGTTCTACGTTTACCTCGATATGCTTCTGGCGCCTATGATGGATATACCCAACCTGTTTGTGACCTCAAGACAGGCTTTTGCGTCAATAGACAGAGAAAAGGAAATACTTGATTTTCCCAATGCACCGGACTGGACCGGATCCGTTGGCATGGGAGCATTATCCGGTCTTAAGCTCGAATCAGCCGGTTTCCGCTATCCGGATACCGGCGCTGGTGTTTCAGACCTGAACCTGGAGCTCAAAAGCCCTGGTATTTACGCTATTGCAGGTGAAGTTGGCTGCGGGAAATCAACCATTTTGAAAATGATTGCCGGTCTTCTTCCATGTACTGAGGGAAAAGTGCTTTTCAATGGAATCCCCATGAATGACATGTCAAAGGAAGACATGGTTTCTGAAATCGGTTATGTGCCGCAGGAATCCGTACTTTTCAGCGAAACGGTGAGAGAGAACGTTAAACTTGGCAGAAAGATCTCCGACAGTGTGATTACTGAATCATTGAGAATTGCCGGACTCGACGGGACCGAACTCGATGCGGGTCCTGAAACTGTCCTGGGTCAGGGCGGAATCGGTGTGAGCGGAGGACAGAAACAGAGAATCGCAATTGCCCGAGCAGTTGCAGGCAGGCCATCAATGTTCCTTCTCGATGACTGTACAGCCGCTCTGGATGCTGAAAAGGAAGAAGCCTTCTGGAGAGAACTTACAGCTGCCAGGCGAGACTCGCTTGTTCTTGTCGTCACGCACAGGGAAGCAACTGTAAGACGAAGCAACAAGGTGATATTCATTCATGAGGGAAGATTGAACGCGTTTGATACCCATCAGAATCTTCTCAGGGACAATGAACTTTACAGACTTGTTCTCGCAGCAGAGATGACATGACATATAAGCCCGGCTACCTCAAATTACTTGAGAGCAGAGAGCTTCACAAGAGGATTATCACGCTTCGACATCATCTTGAGAAATGCCGGCTTTGTCCCCGCATGTGCGAAGTTAATCGTATCGCTGGTGAAAGGGGATTCTGCGGAGCTGGTGTCACGCTGGAGGTTGCATCATCCTGTGTGCATAGGGGAGAGGAACCGGTGCTTACCGGGAAATCCAGTGTTGGGAATATCTTTATTGGCCGCTGTAATCTACGCTGTGTTTTCTGTCAGAATCATACAATCAGTCAACCTGAAGGATCCGTACAGTCGAGCTGGGGGAAGAGCTCAGAAGAAGTAGCTGAAATGCTTCTTGATTTTCAGGAACGGGAATGCAATACCGTCGGTTTTGTATCTCCGACACACTTTGCTCCGCAGATATTTGAGGCCGTTGCCCTTGCTGCTGAAAAAGGGTTGAGGATACCGCTGATTTACAACAGCAGCGGATACGATTCGCTGGAGCTTCTGAAAACACTTGAAGGTCTTGTGGATATATACCTGCCGGATTTCAAATACTGGAACGCTGATTACGCAGAGAAGTATTCAGCTGCCATAAATTATCCGGCAACCGCCAGGAAAGCTATACTGGAGATGCACAGACAGGTTGGCCGACTGCGAATCGATAGCGACGGAGTTGCTCTCAGAGGTTTGATAATCCGTCTGCTGGTCCTTCCAAACGGATTATCAGGCTCTGAGAAAGCATTGAGATTCATAGCCGAGAGGATCGGCAAGAATACGTTCGTGAGTCTGATGTCTCAGTATAACCCAGTGCATCATGCGAAAGAGTATCCTCTTCTTTCCAGAACTCTGGAACCTGAAGAGTACTCAGAAATTGAAAATACGCTTCTGTCACTGGGGTTCGAATACGGCTGGACGCAGGATCCGGTTACTTCTCCGAATAACTATCTTCCCGGAATTGATTTCAAACTCTAATCAGATTCATTGACCTGCTGTCGCAGGACATGTATTCTCATTAATAGTAGATAATTACTTAGCATTGAGCTGGAAGAGTGTATCCAATGAAGTTATCACTATTTATGATTATACCCGTCTTCTGTATAGCGGTAGTGGGTCAAGGGCTGGAACAGACTGACTGGTCTGGAGGTCCCGGGGAGCAGGGACCGTTGTACTGGTTCGATGATACATTCTGGACCAGCCAGCAGATAGACTGGTCTACAACAGGCAGAATAATTCTGGAATTCGAATGGACACAGCAGACTCTTTCTGAATCCAATCTGCCTGCAACCAGGGATTTCCCGGATTCCGGTATTCTTGAATCAACTCTCGCGTGGGTGCCAATGGGAACAGACTGGGAAATCGTCTGGGGCAATATTGACTGGATTTCAAATGAACCTTTTAATACTTCTATCAGTTTTCAGCTTAGAACCGGAATGACTCCTGAAACGATGGGAGAATGGACCGATCCTATAACGGAATCAGGGACATACCTCGGCGATATTCTCCCTGACACGATTCTTCTTATCCAGTACAGAGCAATTCTGAACACCTCGGACTCAAGCTTAACACCGGAACTGGAGTGGGTTCAGATTGAAGGCTGGTATCCCGGAGGAATAGAAGGTTCCACTCCCACCGCTGATCAAAATGAAACTCTTGCAATTTCACCAAATCCCTCGTTCGGTTCCGTTACAGTAGAAGTGAATCTGTTATCATCTTCCCGCCGCGTAAGCCTTCAGGTGTATGATCTTGCCGGAAAACTTATCGGAACAGCATTTGAGGGAGAACTGCAGCGAGGCTGCCATTCATTCAAGCTGAATGATCTTACTTCCGGAGTCTATTTCATCAGACTGGAATCAGATTGCACGAATGGCTTGCGGAAGATGGTAATTCTGTAAAACTCCTGTTAATTCACAGGATTAATAAGTTAACCACAAAGCCGGATCAGATGGAAGAGATGACAGAATATCTTCGTTGATTGAAAGAGAGTACTTTTCACCCAGTTCTTCAAGCCAGACGCTGGTTCGCTCTTCTTCGAGTCTTGCTCTGACAATCTGATGAAGATACTCCTCAATTTCCTCGAAAGTCGCCTCGTGCGAGGGAAAGATTCCCACAAGCCTGAAAGCCATATATTCGTAATCCTCAAAAAGAGAAGACAGGCTTGACCAGGTAACGGTATCTCCGGGCAACATAGCGAAAACTTCCTCTCCCCTGAATCCGGGAATTTCTTCCATAAGAAGGGGGCGAGTAATGTTTGAAGGAGGAGAGTCTTTTGATAATAATTTCCAGAAACCACAGCCTTCGATTATTGAATCAATACCATTTCCTTCAGATAATGCAGTCTCGTATGTTGCAACATCGGCACTTTGAATCTGTACACACTGTACGCTTCTCTTCTCCGGGATGAGCGGAATTTCAATCAGATTATCAAATTCATCATGCAGCAGGTCCTGGGGTATTCTGATACCGTCGTATACCTCGTCCGCGAATAATTTATCGGAGGCGATGCTCATCATCCAGAAGACTCTCTCCACTGACAGATCCGCATATGCTTCCGGATTGATCTCCGCGAAGTAATGCATGAGAGCATCGTTCAAAAGGGTGATACCGATAAGCCATTCCAACCAGACCGCGTCTTCGGGTTGAACAGGCATAAAACCTTTCTGATATTCTATCTCCTGCACAAAGTCTGAGGCCGTCATGATTCCGAAGCGGGAGACTACAATTGAATCATCGGGGACCAGGTTTCTATTTCCGGAGTAGTAAAGGATAATATTACTGACGGCTGAATTGCGGATCTACGGCTCAGCTGCCGAAAGGATGGAAGCAGTAATTCTCTCGAGATCAGCGCTTCCCCTGGCAGCTGAATATCTCTGGAAAGCAAAGGAAGTTACCTGTTCCGTATTCTCAAGAGTCTCGCTTACCAATAAAGGATCGGTTACCACGACTGAATCGCATCTTATCATGGTTCCATCTGAAAGAGGTAATTCATTCCCCTGATTCATGGAATCAAGATGAACAGCCAGTTCACGTGGCAACTCAGGAAGATGCATTGGGCCAAAGCTCATCTCGCTCGGGGAATCCGGTGACAATGTATACCAGACCGTTGTTCCCATATTATCAAGGAAGTAATCGATATCCTCATCTGTTATGGATTGTTCGGCAGCAGCAGTAATGCTTTCCCTGGCAAGCTTTGAAGCCTGCATGCGTGTCCAGGAATTACCGAGAGCGACGATATCAGGTCTCCGGAGATAATTGAGCCGGTGAATCTCCCTGATAATCATCTGTTTCCCCGCCAGGGAGATTATGAATTCGTTAATATGATCGCCCCTCTGGATGAAGTAATCCTGTTGTTCGGGGGAAAGCATCAGCCATGCATTTCCAGCCTCAGATACCGATATTGAACTGTTATCGAATGAGATAAGCCTTGTGTTTGCCTCCGATGCCGTTCCACATGCTATGGCAGAAACGACAAAGACAGAAATCAGCATTGCTCCGGTAAGATGAAAATGCTTCAGATCGAGTATCCTTTCATGATGAGATAATAAAAGAAAGGGAGGACCCAAAGATCCTCCCCGGTTCTTACAGCTGAATTTCTAGAAAAGAGTCTTGATTCCACCCCATGAATCCTGCTCAAGAGCAAGAGGAGCGGTTTCAAGGCAGTGCAGAGCGTCAGGGTCGCCCTGTTCGAGAACCCACAGCTGATTTTCGAATGATCCGCTGTAGCTTCCCATAGTACAGCCACCGGCAATTTCGATATCGTAGGAGTGTTCGGCGATCAGGCCTCCAGTACTGTCGATCTGATATATCAGGTAGTCATAGTTGTTTGTTGAAACCCAGAGACAATCATTGTAACTATCCCAGGCAGCACCATATGTTTTCCCGTTTAACACAGCTGAGGACCACGTAGTATAGGTTGCTGTACTGCCCGAAACCCCGTCCCAGGTCACTTTGTATATATCAGTTGTCTGACTGCCGGTGTAGAAATTTGTTCCGTCCCAGGCCTGCGCGCGGTTGGGGCTGACAGCGTCGCATATGTAGTATCCGGCATATGCGTATGTACCGATATCGTAGTAATCCACTTCGTCATCCTGGCTTCCGAATATGTAGGTTCCATCACAGCAAAGGTCACGCATACCCCAGCCTTCGGTCTCGTACTGGTCGACGGTAGTAATAAGATCGTGAGTAGTACCATCGATGATATGCAGCCAGAGAGCCCCGCCGCCACTCTGTGCGTCACTTACCCAGAAGTTGGCTCCGTCATAACCGACACCGACACACCTCGCGGAACCTCCAAGAGCTTCCAGAGCAATGTAGTCCAGCTGATCGAGAAAGGCATCAGTTCCATTTCCACCTACGGAACCTGCATAGGAATCCGAATCAGTGGTCTCGCTATTTGCAAAAGCAACAAACGCCAATGCAACTAAGACAAGTAAAAAGCGCATACATACTCCTTCCGCGTTTAGTACATCGATTTTCTGATAATTTCATTTATAAGTTACAACCTACTGTCAAAATAGTCAAGAGGTTATCTACCGCACAGAACCTCCGCTCTTGTCATCCTGGTTATGGTCTCTTCATTGAGATAAGCAAGCGCGTCAAGCAGTTCTGGTACGAATGTTCCTGGTCCCTTGCATTTCTCAGCAGCACATTCCCCGGCAATGCCGAATGAAATGAGAGCACCTGCGGCTGCTTCGAAACAGTCGTCCACAACCGCGGAGTAACACGCTGCGGCAGTAGTAGCGGCACATCCTGTACCGGTGACTCTACCCATAATCGGGTGACCGTTGTCGATCCTTACTGTGCGAGTGCCGTCAGTAACAACATCTGTGGAACCTGTCACTGCGATAACCCATCCGGTTTCAAGAGCAAGAGAGGAAATTATCTCAACGCGGTCATCGATTGTATCCATCGAATCCACACCGCGGACTTTTCCATGCTTTCCAGCCAGAGCGAGAATTTCACCGGCGTTTCCGCGGACTATGGAAACCTCCAGCTCAGAAATTATTCTGTTAGCGGAATTTGTTCTGAGGTTTGTGGCTCCGACTCCGACAGGATCGAGTACCACAGGAATACCAAGCTCGTTAGCCTTCTTTCCTGCCGCAATCATGCTGTTGATAAGTGTGGGGTTCAGTGTGCCGATATTCAGAAGCAGGGCTCCAGCAAACTGCACCATTTCAGGAGACTCGTCGATACAGGGCGCCATCACAGGTGCAGCGCCCATGCAGAGAGTTACGTTAGCAGTAAAATTCATAACAACACTGTTTGTGATATGATGAACCATGGGATGTTGCTCTCGAATTGCTGCCAGTCCATTACTGGCGATTAACGCGGGATTCATTCCAACCTCCGGATTTCCTTACGCCGACATTACTCGGATTTAATATGGATGATGCTATGAATTGAAGATATGAACGTCAAATCCGATGACTTGTTCTATTTGACTCATGCGGTTATTTCAGGAAGATACAAAAGACAGTATGAAACATTTGAAAGGCAGCGGTTATGACATTGGCTATCATTATTTGTGCAACTGCTGTAATTTCCGGATTACAGCCTGGAGATCTCTGGCCTGAAGTTGCGGAGAAAGCCTTGGTTGAAGCGTTGGACACACTCGATCTGATTCCTGAGCAGTTGGATTTTAACAGGCACTGGGTGACAGGCGTTCATCTTGCTGATTCAACAGTCCTTCGAGCGATTCAACACGTAGAGGAGCTGCCTGTCATAATGGAGGAACAGCTTGATCTGCTGGCTGATTACAGGCTGCTGTCGTCGGATTCTGAAAACAGAGATGGTCTTCTGACTCTGATTGAAATACTGGAACATGCTGATTCAACCATTTCAGTCCAACTCCTTGAACTGGGTACGGGAACAACAGATACGCTCATTGCAGCTATTCCATCCATATGGCTCAGCGAAGACAATCCGCTGGAATGGAACTCCGTGCTTGAAGGCTGGGGTCTGCCCCGGTTTGAGGAAACGGAAATGGAAATGGATACGCTGGCCTTACTTTTCGAGAAGTGGGATCTCTCTTTGAATGTCCCTCTGGAAGAGCTTGTTCTGGCATCCTTCAGTCTTCAGGACGCTCAATGGCCGAATGAACTGCCGGTAACTTTACCCGGGGTACTTGGAACTACGGTATCCTTCTGTTTTGATGGTCCGGTCAGATGGGTTGTCGGAGGAAGGGGTATCAATACTTACACGGAGGACTGCCCGTTTGAGCTGATAATAGACATAGGAGGAAACGATTTCTACGGCGAGGGAATCGGTGGAGCGGTAGGACCTGCCGGAAAGAGAATTTCCGTTGTTGTTGATCTCTCCGGTAATGATACCTACTCCAGTAATTCCCCTGTCAGCCAGGGATGCGGTCTGATGGGACTCGGAGGCGTTATAGACCTTTCCGGCAGTGATGTCTACAGAGCGGGAGATTTCTCACAGGGCGCCGGATTGATGGGATTCGGTTTTCTGATAGACCTGAAAGGAGATGACTTTCTCTACGGGGGCACATTCAGCCAGGGGGCCGGATGCCTCGGATACGGCATTCTGTTCGATGGGACAGGAGATGACTTCAGACGGATAGACATGTTCGGTCAGGGATTCGGAGGTCCGGGAGGAAAAGGCGTACTGGTGGATATGAGCGGCAGCGACTGTCTCCTCGCCGGTTTCAGATACCCTCACGAACCCCTGCTGCCTGATGACAACCAGTCCATGTCACAGGGTTTCGCAATGGGCCTGCGACCTCTGATAGCGGGGGGAATCGGACTTCTTGCGGACTTCGGGTCCGGGAATGACACTTACAGGGTAGAAGTGTTCGGGCAGGGAAGTTCCTATTTCTATGGTCTCGGACTGCTCTACGATGAAGAGGGACAGGATTCTTACTCGGCAGCTCAGTACAGCCAGGGATCGGGAATACACCTTTCTTCAGGATGTCTGTGGGATGGAGATGGAGATGACAGTTATTTCTCCAGGAACGGACCGGCTCAGGGCAGCGCTCATGATCTTTCAACAGGATTTCTCCTGGATGGCGGAGGTAACGACTGGTACTGCTCCGATGGAGGACAGTCTCTATCCCTTACAAATTCAGCCACGGTATTCATTGATTTTTCCGGAAACGATACTTACTGTGTCAGGGGAGGAGGGCAGGGAGAGGCTCGCTGGGCAAGAGGTTCTTCGGGAGTGGGCGTTTTTCTTGATCTTGCGGATCGAGACGTTTATTCAGGAGAAGGGGCTGATTCCACTCGATGGACTTTAAATGAGTACGGGGCAGGGATTGATCTGGCTCGCGAAACTCCTCAGGATTCAAATCCTCAAGATTCTGTTGGAGATCCGGAATCGCTTGATCTTGATTCCCTTTATTCAGTGGCTTCGGAATGGGGAGTGGGACCGAACAGGGATAGAGTGAATGCTCACAGAGAGGAGCTTGCGGCAAGGGGAGAAGCAGCAGTTCAGTTCCTTATAGAAAGACATATGGGAACACTCAGCGGTCTGGAAAGCCGCGCCATGGAGAAGGTCTTCAAGGAAAATGTGGACGCTTCAATCGAACGGCTGCTTGAGCTTCTTGGTAGAGTGGACAGTCTTCCCCGGAGGGACGCGTCCAATCTTATCTATTTTCTTGGAAAGACTGAAGATGACAGAGCTAGGCTGCCACTGGAGCGGATGCTTGATGAACAGGAAGACAGCATGTTCATAAGGCTGAGGACAGGAACAATCCGGGCGCTCGGAGATATAGGCAGCACCGAATCGATGCTGATTATATCGCAATTCGCGGGGGATTCATCCAGCAGGGTCAGAAGGGAAACAGCTGTATCTCTTGGGAAGATCTGCGATCCCGGAGCGACAGAGATTCTGGAGGAACTGGCCCTGGACAGCAGCCTCGACATAAGGTCAGCAGCGGAGAAAGCTATCGAGATGATAGAAGAAAAGATATCCTCGATGGAAGAAGAAAATGAAGAGGTTGAGGAGTAATCCTGCGATTTGACACATTGCGTGAACAGGTTTATTTTGCTGCTATGGGGGTTTGGTGACAATAGGATAAACTGAAACAGAGAGGAAAATTCATGAAAAAACTTGGACTTATAGTACTTGTAGCCGGAATCATACTGATGGCTGGCTGTGCAGGTGACGATCCTGTAGGACCCGGCGACCTGCCTACAGTAACCGGACTTGAAGTATTGGCAACATCTTCGGGACGAACGGTTAATCTCAGCTGGAACGCTGTAACCGGCACCACAATCGATGGATACGAAATCTACTTCAAGAGTAATGGTGATGGCAGCTGGGTAGCTCTCGACACTGAAACCGGAACAACTTACAGCCACACGGCAGACAATTCCGGAACCTACTCGGTGAGAGCATACGAAGGAACCGACTTCTCGGAGAACTATTCGAATGTTGAAACAACAATGCCTACCGTAATTTCAGATTCTTACACAATCTGGGACAATCACGCCCCGGATATTGAACACTCGGGATTCATTTTCGGCGCTACTTCAGGAACCACCGGAAGAGCTCTCGATACTGGTTTCGATCAGGACATCTACTGCTACGATGGTGATTGGAGTGAGAGCCCATGCGGATTCTACTCCGGCGACCATGCTCCATTCGGTAACGGTAGTCATACAGATATGATCGCTTCTTCCGGGTCCACGTACGGATATCCTTCAGGATCACAGTGGTGGCAGACAGGTTATATCTTAGCTGGTGACGTTATCTTCTGCGAACTTTCAAATGGTCACTACGTTAAGGTATTTGTAAGTTCCGTCCCGCAGCATGCAACTCAGCCGCTATCTCATGGGATTATATTCTACTACGATTACCAGCCGATCAATGGTCTTTACCTCTTTACAACCGACTCGACCCCCTGAGATCAGCAAACTGCTTATAAGGAATGGCGGGGCCCCAGAGCCCCGCCTTTTCACTTGTGGAAGACTGCTGACCTGTGAAAAAGGAATAAAAGGACTATGAGAACTTCTTTGATCATATGTGTGATTCTTCTCCTGGTCTCCTGCGACAATCCGTGGGGGCCTGGTATTGCCATTACGGTTACCTCGCCAC
>JAUWJE010000307.1 GCA_030607835.1 Candidatus Fermentibacterota bacterium
AACCAGACGGACAAATCCCAGTTAATAAAGGCACCCTGGTTCCAGCTTTCCAGCCTGGTTCCGGCTGAATCCCACAGGCTCAGGTTGGGATCCTCCAGCTCAGCCAGGAGTTGAAGGCTGAGATCTACAAGCTCATCCCTGCCGCTAATGTTCAAAGCTGCAGGTCTGAATTTCTCGTATGCCTCGTCCCAGTTTACATTCTCCTTCGCAAAAAAACAGGCATAGTGACTGTCCACCAGATCCCAGATAAGAACATATTCGGAGAAAAGCGAATCCGGTTCGCCGACGCTGTAGGGATCCGGAAACAGCCGGAGACACTCGAGAAAGATGAGGTCGACTTCCAGACTGCCGTTCCATTGATGGAGGAATCGGCATGCACATGGCTGCTTGAGTGTCTTGAGAAGCAATTTCCGGGCGGACACATTTGGATAGATCAATTCAAGAAAAGAAATGTTCAACCGGGCAATTGAGGCAACGGTTGACACCGCGTCTCATGGTAACGTTAACTGATAAACGAAAGACTCTAATGCCAATTATCCTGGATACTTATTCTGAATTCCTTTCCTACTGAGAGAAATACAAAAACCTTCCGATCAAGGAGCAGGTATTACTGCTTCTGACTGGCTTGAATGGTGTACGGAGAATAAAGGTATGCTTGCTGAGAAGTTTCTTCAGCATGTTGAAAAGGAAACTGATATCCGTCCATTTTTCGGCTCGTGGTTTGATATACAGGGTTACAGGCAATGCGGATACTACTTAGGTCATGAAGTCATACTGGACTTGGAAAAAGAATGTGATATCTGGAAATTAGCAGTACTGAAAGATTATAGACTTGCGATGAAGTCCGTACTGGAGTCATATATCAGTAAAAGTTAACAACCTGGTTCTTGAATCCAGTTCTCAATATGCAGATCAGGAACTCTTTCAAATTCCTTTACATTATTGGTTACAAGAATTAAATCTCTAGTAAGACACTGCGCTGCAATTATTAAATCATATGGACCTATCGGGGTGCCTTTCTTTTCCAGAAAAGTTCTTACTGCGCCAAATGCCTGAGTATCAAGATCAGTAAAAGGAACTATATCAAAGCAGGAAAGAAACTCCAGAAGTGCTATTCTGTTTCTTTCAGGAAACATGCTCTTTGCAATTCCATATTCAAGCTCAGCAACGGAAATGGCAGATACTCCAATATCGAAAGCTTTTTCTGATTCAAATCTCTGAAGGAGATACTCAGACTTCTTCTTAATCAAGTAGATGCAGATATTTGTATCTATAAGGTACATTCAGAAAATATCTCTATCTTGATTTTCTGGTTGCTTACGACCATCAGAGAAAACATCATCGGAAAACTTTGTAAGGCTGTCTCGAAGAGAAGTCCACGGTACATTCATAGATGAAAGCACTAGAGAATTCCCAACTCTCTGAATGTAGAGTTCGCTTTCCTCTATCGCATATTCCTTAGGTATCCTGACCGCCTGGCTATTACCGCTTCTGAACACTTTTGCTGTATGCATTTAACTCCTCCCTTCCTGATCAATGTATA
>JAUWJE010000079.1 GCA_030607835.1 Candidatus Fermentibacterota bacterium
CCCTGGGTCTGAACCGGATCTTCTCCGGATCTTGTCAGGAAAATATTGCAGTTAAAGCTCTCCCTTACAATGTTGTTAGCTCCAAGGAAATACCTGTTCCGAAGTTCATAATCCCACGTGAGATTAGTAGGCAGAGGATTACTCTCCTTGATGAGCTTCAGATTCCAGTCGGTTCCGGCTCCAACATTTCCTATAGTATCTCCGGCGACCGTAACCATCCAGATGGCCAGCATATAGTTCTTGTTAACAGGTTTGGTAAAACGTATTACTGTGGAATCAATCAGAACAAAGTCCAGATCCAGCCCTGGCATCAGTTCATCCCAGTTTCCGGATCCGGTTTCTCCTCCTTCAATATACCAGGCGCTCTCCACAGCTCCGGTTTCCTCATTTTTATTACCGTTAAGATCATCCTGAAATATTCTTATAGAAGTAATCTTGGGCGGAGGAAGGGAATCCGGCGACGTAAGAAAAAAGTAATTATTCGCGGGGTGAATATCCAGAATACTATCCGTAACCTGTGTTGCCTGACCTACGAATTCAGAGGATTCAGTTGACCCTGCCTGCCTGCTCGCTATTGTTGTAATCTCAACAGGTCCCACCTGTGCGATGATCTTGGCGCCGAACAGCCCCTGATGCGGAATACTGTATGAGACGAATTCCGGACCGGTAATGGAGAGACTGACATCACCCATATCGATTCTCTGAATTATCTCGTCTTCGTATCCTTCGTACCTGAGACTGAGGCTGCTCTGAGGCCCCAGGCTCCTCTCGCTGTCGTGATCAACATCCACATGTATTTTCTCGCCAATCGTTCCTTCAAGCTGGACTCTGAGTTGCTGCTCCATCTTGAGATCGGGGAACATTGACTGGCTCTGACCTTCCTGTTCTATCGCATTCGGCCTGTAGTGAGTTATGCCTGAAAGCGTGATTTTCTGATACCCGCTGATATCAATCTGCCCGCCCTCTCCAATTGCTCCAGCCAGTATTGGAGGCATATCGATCGGCAGGTAGATTGTCGGCACCAGAGAACCATCTTCTCTGGTGGTCCTCAGGCATGTATTCCTGTTCACCCTCAACCAGCTGTTTCGAAGAGACCACTCGATTGTACGATCATTAAGTTCGGTAAGTGGGAAACAGCCCAGGCGGGACACTGGAATATTTCCGTAGAAAAGACGCCATGTAAGAAAATCACTCCTGACTGAATGCAGAAGACGCCATGAAACGCCGGGTTCTACAAGTACAAAGCGGGATTGCTCGGTGTCCCAGGGATACCTTGGAATGAGTTCAGGTGCACGAATGCCCACCGCTGCAGCAGCAGAAACAGTAAGCACCAGCAAGAGCAGGTATAACAGAACTGTAGTTCTAATTTTCATTTCCAAGTTCTAGTCTCCGGCCAGATAAGGGTTCCACATTCGTGTGGAAAGAACTGAACCAATCGGTATAATTGTCATGTTGCCGATTATTCCTGAAGGCCTATAATGAGATGGATATGAAAAAGCTGCAAGTTTACACATTGCGGGAGTTTATTCCTCCCTTTCTGATATCAGCGGGCATATTCACTTTCGTGATGCTGCTGGATAAACTGCTGGACCTGCTTGATATGATAGTCAGCAAGGGTGTACCTGTCAGAACCGTTGTCGAAGTATTTTTACTGCTCCTCCCTTCAATGGTTGCCGTTGTAGTACCAATGGGAGTTCTTGCTGGTGTTCTGATGGCTGTGGGCAGAATGGAATCAGATCTGGAAGTAACTGCTATGAAAGCTTCCGGCATCAGCATATTCACCATACTAAAACCATTGATGCTTGCCGCTCTAACCCTTTCTGTAGTAATGGTCCTTTTCAACAACTACGTCCTTCCAGACGCGAATCACCTTGCCAAGAACCTGCTCCTTGATATCGGAACCATGCGTCCGACTGCCAAGATCATCCCTGGTATGTTCGTTGACGATATCGACAATTACAGAATAATCGTCAATGACAAAGATGATCTGACAGGCGACCTGGAAAATGTAGTAATACATGAACGGGTACCAGGTACTAACGGAAGAACAATCACAGCACTTAAAGGCCGTATGGAACCGGTATCCGCAAATCGCTTCCGTCTTGTGCTTTCTGACGGACAGATGCACGAACTCTCAGAAGCTGGAGAGTACAGAAAACTTGATTTCATGACCTACACCGTCGAGATAACACGTTCGGAAGAGCTTATCAGACAGGACAGGGATAGCAGAGGAGACAGAGAACTATCGGCATCACAGATGAGATCTCTTGTAGATTCGCTTGAAAAGCAGTCAGCAGCTCTAACGGATTCCCTGAAAATCGCAGGAAGCGCGCCTCTTCTGGCCCTTCTCTCTGATTCCTCGATGATTTCCGGAAGAGGTGGAGTATTCCCCCCTCCGGACAGTCTGGATGACCGTACAAGGTTCAATATAGCCAGGAACTTCCTGGTCCAGCATGCATCCAATCTTAGATTATTAGTTGACAGGAAAGCCTCTGTCCAGAGAAGTATCAGCAGATACCAGGTGGAAATAGAGAAGAAGTACTCCATTCCTTTCGCATGCATGGTTTTTGTACTGCTTGGCGTACCGCTGGGTCTTTCCACCCGCAAGGGGAGCGCGGGGATCGCGCTTGGAGTCAGCCTGCTTGTGATTCTTGTTTACTATCTCTTTCTTATAGCAGGTGAGCATCTCGCTGACAGAGGGATGATGTCACCTTTCCTTTCAATGTGGTTGCCGAACATAATCCTCACCGCGCTTGGAATTGTGCTGACATTGAGAAGCCTTCATGAAGGTAATCCGATTCCAATGGAGAGAGCCATCTCGGGAATGGTGACATTCTTTAGCAGGTTCCGACGGAACGGTGGCTGTTTATCAAGTCAGAGCGGGGCAGAACGATGAATGTTCGAAAGCTGGATATGTATCTTGCTTCGAGATTCATGAAGATGATTATTGTGGCAGTATCTTCCTTTGTTGTGATCTTTGTCAGTGTTGACGCTTTCGATCACTTCACAAGGTGGGTGGACAAGGATGTGTCTCCGGGGACTTTTCTGGAGTACTACTTCTACGGTCTGCCTTACATTATCGTACTTGTACTTCCCATTGCGGTTCTTCTAAGCTCCCTCTTTCTGATCTCATCGCTTTCTCGAAGAAACGAGCTCGTGGCCATGCGCGCAGCGGGTATCAGCATTCCCAGAATACTGCTCCCCCTGTTTCTGGTCGGCGCTCTTGCATCACTATTCGAACTTGGAGTAGGAGATTTCATAGTATCCAATGCCACTTATCAGCAGAGCCAGGTTAAAAGAGTGCAGATAGATGGGCAGGAACCGATAAATTACGCCAGAAGAAGCGGGTTTGCTCACAGATCTCCAAATGGCGCTATTCTCGACATAGGTTTTTTTAATGGTGAAACTGAAACACTGACGGATGTAACAGTTGAATGGTTCGATGACAGTTCCAGAATCACGCGGAGGCTTGATGTGGACAGAATGATCTGGTCTGATTCACTCTGGACAGGAATAGGAGCTTCAGACAGAGTCTTCGGTCCATCCGGAGCGCTTGTCTACACTGTTTCAGATTCTCTCCCGCTTCCCGGAATTACTGAAACTCCGGAGGATTTCGGCTCAAGACAGAAGGCTCCCCAGGAAATGAATTTCTTTGAATTATGGAACTACATCCAGAGGGTGGATGCAGCGGGTGGTGACTCCAGAGGTGATATGGTGGAATTCTACCTGAAAATCCTTTTTCCGCTATCCAATCTGATCATGGTTATGGTTGGGGCGCCACTTGCGCTGAGAAATCCGCGAAGCGGTAAAGCGTCCAGCATCGGTCTTGCAATCCTTCTTGCATTCCTCTTCTTCTCGCTGCTCCGTTTTGGTCAAACTCTCGGACACAAGGGAGCGCTTCCTCCACTTCTCGCAGCAAGCATTGCTGAAATAGTTTTTGTCGCACTTGGATTATTCCTTCTCACTCGCGCATCAAGAGTATAACTCCGTATTATATACTCATATAACGGATTACTGCATTCCATCTCCTGAACACTTGCCGGATAGCACTTCGAAGTTGCATATTTTCACCTGTTCGTACTTATTCGATAATCACAAGTATGTGCTTCACTCAATTCAGGGAGGCTGAAATGCCAGAGCGTATACACAATTTCTTCGCAGGTCCGGCTACTCTTCCATACGATGTTGTCAAAAAATCTTTTATCGAAGCTGTGAATTTCGATGGCCTTGGAATGTCAGTTATGGAGATATCCCATCGGTCACCTGCTTTTGACAGCATGTTCACCGAGACTCAGAAGAATATGCTTGAGATCATGGGACTCTCGAATGACGAGTACGCGGTTCTCTTCCTCGGTGGCGGAGCGAGTACCCAGTTCTGCGCAGTTCCTTTCAACTTCCTCGAGAAGGACATGACTGCTGACTATGTAGTTACCGGCGGATGGTCGAAAAAAGCAGTTAAGGAAGCAAAATTCTTCGGCAACGTGAACATTGCCGCCAGCAGTGAAGACGCAAACTTCAGTTTCATCCCGAAGCAGTTCGATCTCACTCCCGGAGCCGCTTACGTTCATACTACCAGTAACAACACTCTTGTCGGCACTCAGATAAAGAACATCCCCCATACAGGTGATGTTCCTCTTGTCTGTGACATGTCCAGTGATTTCCTGTCCAGAAAACTTGATTTCAGCAAATTCTCGCTTATCTACGCCGGAGCGCAGAAGAATATCGGTCCATCCGGTGTCACCGCGGTTATTATCAAGCGCTCATGGGCTGAGAAAGCACGCAGGGAAGTACCGACGATGCTTGCTTACGCTACCCCCATCGCTAAGCACTCCCTTTTCAATACTCCTCCATCCTTCCCTGTCTACGTCGTTGGCAACGTAATGAAGTGGATCCTGGAACAGGGCGGTCTTGAAGCTGTTGAAATGGCGAACAACAGGAAAGCCGGACTGCTTTACGACTATATGGATGAGAACAGTGATTATTACAGGTGCACTGTAACCGACCCGGCAAGCAGATCTCTTATGAACGTCACATTCCGTCTTCCGACCGAGGAACTTGAGAAGAAGTTCATCGCTGAAGGCGCAGAGAACAACCTTATCGGACTCAAGGGACACAGATCAGTCGGCGGCTGCAGAGCATCCATCTACAACGCAATGCCATACGAGGGTGTCGCAGCACTGGTAAACTTCATGAAGAGATTCAAGGCGGCAAATTAGTTCCTGGACTCGTATAGAGTCAAATCTTTACGAAATATGCTGAGGGGCGGGGAGAAATCTCCGCCCTTCTTCAAACCAAACAGCTAATATCCAGCATTCACAACCGCCTGAGGAATTCCTCTTCATCGATTATTTCAATTCCGAGTTCGCGGGCTTTCTGAAGTTTGCTTCCGGCTCCGGGACCGGCCACTATTAAATCGGTTTTACTGGAGACATTTCCTGTGACCGTCGCACCTGCTGCTTCAGCGATTTCTCGGGCATCTGACCGTGACATGGATATTCCACCTGTGAATACAACAGTCATTCCATCGAAAGGCTTTTCAGAGTTGCGAGTGCTTCTACCTTCAGCATTGAAACCGGCCTGAAGCAGTCGCTCAACCACTCCAAGCGTAACAGGTTCATGAAAAAACGCATGGAGATTCTCCGCTAGCACCGGACCTATTCCATCAATGTCAATGAAATCCTCCGTTTCAGCTTCCATGACATCCTTAATCACACTGAATCTGTCTGCCAACAGTCCGGCAACCGTTCTTCCTACTCCAGGTATGCCAAGGCCGGTTACAAACCTCTGAAGATTCGTACTCCGACTTCTTTGAAGTTCCTTGATCAGATTCTCAGAAGATTTCTCTCCCATTCGTTCCATCGATGAAAGCTGTTGGCGGGAAAGGTGGTAGAGATCTGAGATGTCATTCACAAATCCTGTTTCCACAAGCTGCTTTGCCAGTTTTGTACCAAGACCTTCAATATCCAGAGCGTTTCTGGAAGCCCAGTGGCAGATGCTCTCACGAAGTCTCGCGGGGCAGGATGGATTCATGCATCGGTGAACTGCCTCACCCTCCGGTCTTGCAATCGGACCGCCGCACACAGGACATCTGTCCGGGAACTCGAATCGCTGCCCCCTCTCATCTTCTGATGACCTTCCAAGCGATCTGACAACTTCCGGTATCACATCGCCTGCTCTGCGGACAATCACCATATCACCGGGTCTGGCATCCTTTTTCCTGAGTTCATCCTCGTTGTGAAGGGTTGCGCTTGAAACGGTGACACCACCTACAAATACGGGCTCAAGGCTTGCGACAGGAGTGAGCCTTCCGGTTCTTCCTACCTGGATATTGATATCAATCAGTCTCGTAACTACTTCCTCTGCCTGAAATTTCCAGGCTGTAGCCCATCTCGGAAATCTGCTCTGAATCCCGATCCTCATCTGAAGAGAAGCTTCGTTGAGCTTTATTACAACTCCATCTATTTCGCAGGGAAGAGAATCACGAAGTTCTTCCAGTTTCTCAAATGCTGTCCTGACCTCTTCAACACCTTCGCAAACTGAATTGAGAGGGCTGACAGGAATCCCAAGCGAAGAAAGAAGCGAGAACAGCTCGCTCTGTGAAGTAACTCCTTCAGGCCAGTCAGCTGTGCCGTATGATATGAAACTAAGCGGTCTTGAAGCTGTAATTCTGCTGTCCAGCTGTCGCAGAGAGCCGGAGGCAGCGTTTCTGGGATTTACAAAAGGGTTCAGCCCCTCCTCTTTCCTGTCCTGGTTCATTCTTTCAAAATCATCTTTCCTGAAAATGACTTCCCCTCGCACAATCAGCGTTCCTGAAAAGGGTCGGGTCAATCGGAGAGGAATCGAGTGAACGGTTCTGGCATTAGGAGTGATATCCTCTCCCTCTGTACCGTCTCCCCTCGTTCCCGCGCTGATGAGGAGACCATCCCGATAGATCAGCGCGATCGCAAGACCATCCAGTTTGGGTTCAACGGAATAGGCTGGAGTGCTGCTAAGGTCGAGTTCACGCATTATTCTGCTGTTGAATTCCCGGAATTCCTCAATGCTGAACACATTGTCGAGGCTGAGCATGGGCGGGTTCCATCCGATTGACGGAAACCCGGCTACCGGTTCAGATCCGACCCTCCTTGAAGGTGAATCCTCAGTCTGCAATTCGGGCCACTGTGATTCCAGCTTTATCAGCCTTCGCAGCAGGGCATCGTATTCCCCGTCAGAAATTTCAGAGCGATTCTCACTGTAATAGAGCCGATTGTAACGGTGGATGAGTTCCCTGAGCCTGAGAACCTCGGAGTGAACTTCTTCAGGAATCATTCAGACTCTTCATTTCAATACGTAAGTTAAGTAAGTTATGCCCGGCACTGTCAGCGATGGAGGAAATATATATGGCAGCTCCCTGGTGTACTTTTTCATACCCGCTCTCCGACCTGTTGACTGATTCAAGAGGTGCGAACCAGATATCAGCTTCTTTATTAATATCTATCGTAACCATGACATTCCGCCAGCGGTCAATAATCTCTATCTTCTTTCCTTTTGCAGTACCGTCTTCGCCCATCATTCGCTCCGGTCCTGAATCAATTCTGAAACATCGGTCCGGCGAGTTTCCGGTCATCAGGTTCAGGCAGATCTCCATACCGGTTCTATCAAGGGGATTAACAGAATACGCTGTTTCTACCGTAACCCGTGCAAGTGTCAGATCAACATGCAGATCCTTCGCCAGTTCAAGGTTGTTTCTCTCATATGTAC
>JAUWJE010000223.1 GCA_030607835.1 Candidatus Fermentibacterota bacterium
ATACCCTTACGAGTGGGCTTCCAGTCACCCTTGTCATCCATGTAATATATCCTGGCGCCAATGTACTGGTTTCCTTTGAATTCTGACAGTTCTATGCGTACGAGATCGGTGCCCTTCTCGATATCCCTGATAGTTTTTTCCAATGGTTTCATCCTCTCATATATGCGGACTCTGGTTGCTCTCGAAAGGCAAGTCTAATAAAAAAGACATTAGAAATGCAAGATCAAATAAATACAGTGTGATAATTGGGAAAGTAAAAGTACCGATCAGCCGCACTCAGAGTAACCACAATTCAGAGCACAGGAAACACATCCTGATTCATACTTGAGCGGTCCTCCACACATCGGGCAGGCTCCTGCAAGGTTTTCGACTACTTCATCATCAAGTTCATAGTCGTTTTTTTCAGGATTTATCCCCGGGTTCTGCACAGGTTCAAGAGATTGAATCGTATCTAATGTCTGTCCCGGAATTGAATCAAGGCTTTCTTCGAGATACCATTCGATAGTCTGACCAATTGCATCAGCGCAGGAGAGTATTCTATTTCCACTCTGCCAGACAATCCGGTGACAGCTTATCCCTTTCAGTTCTTTAACAATTGCGTCAGGCTTGATATTTGACCGTAGCGCAAGCGAAACAAGTCTGCTGATAGCTTCCGATTGACTCGCTGCGCAACCTCCAGCCTTGCCCATCTGAGAGAATATCTCTACTGGCCCATCCGAGTCCATATTGATGGTTACGTAAAGGTTGCCGCAACCGGTCCGGATTCTCCTTGTAATACCGGATGTAACATCTCCCCTGTCTCTGGGACCAATCGGAATTGCAGGAAGTGGGACATCCATTATCTGTTCTTCTGTTTCGGAGCCGGTCAGATTGAGAACCTGCTTATCTCTACTCTTATCCCGATATACAGTAACACCCTTACAACCAAGTCGCCTGGATAGCTGGAATACTTCCGCTACATCCTGCCGTGTAGCATCCTCGGGTAAATTAACAGTCTTTGAAACAGCGTTATCGGTGTACTTCTGGAAAGCAGCCTGCATCCGAACATGGTAAGCAGGAGAAATGTCATGAGATGTTGTAAATATCCTCTGGATATCGCTCGGAATTTCATGTATTCCCTGACATGAGCCTTTTTCAGCCACCATGCTTAAGATTTCCTTGGAGTCAAATCCCTTTTCCCTGGCTACTCTCGCAAATTCGGGAACTACTTCATAGAGTTCATCATTCTCATCAAGGAGATTACGCCTTGTGAATGACAGTGCAAACACCGGCTCGATACCTCCCGAACATCCGGCAAGAATACTTATGGATCCGGTAGGGGCTATTGTTGTTACGGTAGCATTACGCATCGGGGGCTGGTGTTTTTCATCGTATACGCTGCCCTTGAAATTCGGAAATGCTCCTCGTTCCTCAGCTAGATCAGTACTGGCTTTTCTGCCTTTCTCTGCAATAAAACTCATCAGATCTTCTGCGAATAAGAGGGCTTCTTCTGAATCGTAAGGCATCCCAAGCTTGAACAGAAGATCGGCAAAGCCCATTACGCCAAGTCCGATTTTTCTGTTTCCAGCAACCATTTCCGCTATTTCCGGAAGTGGATACTTATTCACTTCAATAACATCATCAAGAAATCTTACTGCATTAACAACTGTTGTCTCAAGCCTGCTCCAGTCCATTGCCCAGATTCCATCATCCCTTCGTTCCCCCATAACGGAGACGTTCACTGAACCCAGATTACATGCTTCGTATGGAAGAAGAGGTTGCTCGCCACAGGGATTCGTTGCCTCAATATCGGCAATATGCGGTGTAGGATTTGCATCATTCATTCGATCGATGAAGATGATTCCGGGCTCTCCGGAATTCCACGCTGAATCTACAATTGCATTGAAAATTTCCGTGGCGTCTCTGCTTCCAGTAACTTTTCCTTCTCTGGGATTTTTAAGATCGTAACTTGTGCGTCTTTCAACAGCATTCATAAATTTATCAGTTGCAGCTACAGAAAGATTGAAATTGTTCAGTTTCTTCATGTCTCGCTTAACATTGATAAACTCATTAATATCAGGATGATCTACCCGCAAAACCGCCATATTAGCACCTCGGCGGACACCGCCCTGCTTCACTGTTTCTGTGGCCTGATTAAAAACATTCATAAAGGATAATGGACCGCTTGAAACACCTTTTGTGGACATCACAGTATCATTTGCAGGACGTACACTTGAAAATGAAAAACCAGTTCCTCCACCGCTTTTGTGTATCAGCGCAGTATTCTTAACTGCGGTGAAGATACTCTCCATGCTGTCCTCCACTGGAAGGACAAAACAGGCTGATAGCTGACCGAGAGCAGTGCCAGCGTTCATCAGGGTTGGAGAATTGGGAAGGAATTCCTTTTTTGCCATCATATTATAAAATGTTATTGCACTCTGTTCGACATCGTTATTGAACTTCTCTTCAGCCGCAGCAACAGATTCAGCAACTCTCCACAGCATCTCTCTGGGTTCTTCCAGAATCTCTCCGGTAACTGATTTATTAAGGTAACGTTTTCCAAGAACAGTGATCGCGTTATCGGTAAATTCAGGTTGAACCATATTGTGAAAACGGGATTCGGTTTTCTGTTCGAAAGATGATTCTTCCGTGTCAGTTCCTGACTCCTGGAAAAGATCCTGTTGAAGACGTAACTCGTCCAACGACACCCTCCTGCCCCCTTGCAGGGCTTTTAATCGCAAATATTATGAGTTATTATGCGATCATCATTATCTATAAAAAAACCAAATCGCAGTCCTCATTAGAGAGGGCCTAAAATTAATCTGTCAACGAATTGTTTTGACGTCAAATGTAGACTATCAATATTTTGTGCTTTTGGCAAGGGGGCACCACTACAGGTTGTGTATACACATAACCTCTTGCCACATCTCTGGTTCCTTCGCTAGTTTAGGGCAAACGGATTGAAGGACAATTCTGGAGTAGAATGAAAAGTGAAAAAAGACTAATGTTTGAACAGGAAATACTCAGTCATCTTGACAGACTATACGGGTATGCGATGCATCTATGCGGGAACAGTGAAGACGCCTCAGACCTTGTACAGGACACATATGTCAGTGCCCTGAAATATGAAAAGCAATATTCCCTAGGAACAAATGCGGGTGCATGGTTGTTTACGATCATGAGAAACACATTTTTGAACAAGATGAGATCAAAGAACAGAAAACCGGTAGGATTAGCCGGTGGGTGGATTGATGAACTATCTCGAAAAGATATTTCAGAGCTTAGAAAACTCGGACCGGATCCGAGCATACAACTGCTTGACGATCTACTGAAAGAGGATATCAGAGAAGCAATAAACAGTTTACCAAAGGAATTCAGGGATACGGTTGTACTGTGTGATGTTCAGGGGTTTTCATATTCGGAGATTGCTTCAATACTTGATATTCCAATTGGCACTGTAAGATCTAGAATACACAGAGGCAGGAGCATTCTACGGCATCTGCTTGCGGAGTGGAAGAATATTGCGAAGGAGGGAAGATAGTATGACTTGTGAGGATGCTCACTTTTATATACATGATTACATTTCCGATGAATTAGCTCTGGAACAACATGAACCCCTGATGAATCATCTGGAAGAATGTGGCTCCTGCCGCGCGCTGTTCGACCAGACTCAACTTCTTCAGACTGCAGTAAGGAATTTCATGCAG
>JAUWJE010000303.1 GCA_030607835.1 Candidatus Fermentibacterota bacterium
ATGAATATCACTTGCTCCCCTCCTTACCGCATCGGCAATGAGACTGTTCACGAGCTTGACCACCGGGGAATCCGAAATACTGTAATCAAGATCTTCCTCTTCAATTTCCTCTTCTTCATCGTCCTGGATGATCATGGATTCAAAGACTTCGTCTCCCATCAGCATTTCGGAGTCTTCGACAATGCCTTCGTCATCGATATCGGCAAGGGCATCGCTTATAGAATTGGCCTTTTTCGCCTTCCCGTTTTCCTCGATGGGCACGAGAGCCTCAGAATCAGGGTAATACTTCGACAGGGCTTTCTTTACCATGCTGGAGGCACATATGTGGGGTTCTATATCCATCCCCAATGAGAATCTCAGGTCATCAATTGCAAAGAGGTTGTTGGGATCGGTCATGGCAACGATAAGTTTTCTGCCTTCCCTTCTGATGGGAATAACCTCATACCTTCTCGCTATATCGCCTGATATAAGATGAATGACATCTTCATCTATTACTGATTTATTGAGATCTGCGCTTTCGATGCTCTGCTGTCTTGCCAGGAATTTGTTCAGATCTTCTTCTGAAATGGCATTGATATTCACAAGATGAAATCCGAGCTTGTTGCCATCTTGATTCTGTTCGCTGATCGCCTTCTCAAGCTGCTTGTTCGTTATGATCCCCGAATTCAGAAGAAGCTGACCTATCTTTATGTTCATCAAGCCTCCAAAATCAACTTATACACCAAGCCATCGTGCAACACTCGTGCAATTATACCCGCTCAGGTTCTGTTGTACATTCCTACAAGGTAAGTAATGTTTCATTAGAGCAATAATGAGCATTTATATGATTGATGTAAATGACCGGTGGTTATCAGAAGGAAATGCAGCGATTCCGATGTTAGAAATTAATGGTTACCCAGATATTCATTCCAACATCACGCTGATTATACTGTGAATTGACTCTATCGGTTTTCCAGCCGAAAATACCTGTAAGTCCGGCAACAACAGTACCAAAATCGTAATTCAGCGCAGGTTCTATCCGCCATTCCTCCCTGTCGGTCTGCAGCTGTGCGCCAACTACGCTTCCAAACAACTCACTCCTGGTTCTGGACCTTGATACACTTAGACTCGTTGTGAGATCACTCCGGAAACTTATCCGAAGTCTGTCAAGCAGCGGCAGCGGTATGGAAAAACCACCCGGAGCACTGAACGAGTATTGAATTCTGAGTTGAATGTTGCTGTTGCTGCTTTCGGTCTTTGCCTGGGTTCCGGTAAAGCTCTGCATCACTGTTCTTGAAACATTATCGGTGAGAGTTATCTGTACATCGTTCATGAGGGTGACGCTTATGTTGAACAGGGGTGTCCAGTTAGTCTTAACCGTCTCTGTAATCGGTGTATAGACATCACTTTCAAATCTCCCGCTCTCGTTTGTCTCGATGCTGTATCCGGAGCTGGCTGAACCAGTTCTCAGGATATTGCTCAATCCTGCCAGCCTGTTCAATCCGGACCATGAAAAAGAAATAGAGGGCCAGGTCTTCGATCTCTGATTGTTCCAGAATCCGGAATAGAGATTCTTGTTTTCCGATGATCTGTACTCCAGCCTGATAGACATCGAAGATACCGGCCTGAATCCTCCGGACACCTGCAGGTTCCATCCCTTTGTTCTGTCCCACGGAGCTGCATCGTCCAGTACCGGATCGAGACCGGTCTG